>JAGMDP010000230.1 GCA_023128635.1 Candidatus Heimdallarchaeota archaeon
GATATGATTGGTGCGATCATAATCATTAGAATTGCTAGGAATCCGATTTTGGCCATTCTTTCTGTAACCTTGCTCATGGATAGTAACTCCTAAATCTCACAATAAATTGCTTACTATTATTTTTTTTGTATGATATAGATTAACTATTTAAGAATATTTGCAAAAATAGAAAATAAGTGTTTCCCATAACAAAAAAGCAGAAAAATAGAAAACAAAGAGAAAAGAAAGAAATCATCCTTCGTTTCTTCTATCTCTTCGTCTTATTTTTATTAGCGCAGTGGATGAAATACCAATGAGAATAATACAAACATGTGCGGCAGGAACACTTGGAGTAATTGTGTTATCAGTGACTGTTATTTGTTCTGTTTTTGTGCCACCTTGATTGCATTCTGTGGTTACTTTTAGTATATCGCCTATGATTGCACTAATATTGTATGTATATGAAAAAATAGAATTAGATGGTTGAGAAGTATAGCTAGAACTATTCACTAAGACATCATTCTTCCAGATATCAACATCAATTATATAATGAGTATTCGTGTCAGCAACTGAATGAACCAGTAAGGCTGCTAGTTGTTGGTCTGAAAAACTGTATTCTAATGTTAAATTTGAAGGAGAATGACCAATTATTTTTGTACTATTAATTGAAAGTCCAATCAACAAAATGAACAGTGAAATTAGTACAAGATTTCTTTTCTTTTTAATCCACATTTTGTCTACCTATGGTTACATCTATTGGATATTAAAAAAAGACTTTGGTTTATAAAAAAAAAAGAGAAGAATCACCAAAGTGATTCAAATTCTATAGCTTAATCGTACGCTTTTGGTTCTGGTAAAGTTTTAACTTTCTTTGGTTCATTGCTGATTCGAGCGCCTTCTTCGATGTAGATATCATTAGTGTAAAGTATTTCTCCAGAGACTCTCGCACCTTCTTCGATGGAGATATCGTCACCATAAATATTTTTTATGCGAGCGTTTTCCTCTATGCGAATCTCTTTGCCATACAAATCTTGAGCAGTTGCTCGAGAAGATATGATTATTGTATCAGCACTTACTATTCCTTGAACTTCTCCTCTTCTACCAATACTGAAGTATTTACCAGTTATTAGCTTGGCTGTAGCTGAACCACCGATTGAAATTTCATCACCGGTTAACACTTTATCAACAGTGCATGATCCTCCAACTTTGATATTTCCAGAACAGGTTAGATTTTCATTGCAGGTTAAAGTTCCACCTACTTTAACTGATTCACCTTCAGCATTTCCCGCAATTTTTATAGTACCGCCAACATCAATTTTACCAAATTCTAGATTTGCACTTGTTTTTAGTGTGCCACCAACATCTATATCTTGTATTTTGGCATCTTCTTCTAGCTTTATTGTACCACCAACATCAATAGAGTCAATTTCTATTTTCTCTGATGCTTTGAAAGTTCCGCCTACTTTAATGGTTTCAAATTTCCCACCAGTTACTCTTACTGTTCCACCAACCTTTAACTTATCAACAGTTGAAGTTGCGAGTAATTTTACAGTACCACCTACAGCAATTGTACCAATGTTGTTTTCACCATAAATTTTGAGAGTTCCACCAACTTGAAGGGATTCGATTTTAGCATTTCCTCCAATTTTGATTGTTCCACCTACTTTGACGGTTTCACTTGTAAGATC
>JAGMDP010000231.1 GCA_023128635.1 Candidatus Heimdallarchaeota archaeon
CCATTTTTGGTTCGTATACTTCTTGCTCTCAAGTCTCCTTCACAAGTAAAACTGCCTTTAGAATTAATGGATCCATCAACAACAATTATACCATTGTCAGCAATCAAGGTAGCATCTTTACCGATTTTGAGATTGCCTTTGACTTTTCCAAGTCTTACTGTTTGTCCTTTTTCGACTATTTTTTCAGACATTTTTTGATCACCCTTCGGTTTAATTTGAATATACTACTATTTTAATTATATATAAAGCAGATTCACTTTTTGTACACTCAATATGAGGTCACAATTTGTGTCTAAAGAAAAAAAGTTTTGCTATTCCAATTGGAATAGCGTATAAAAAAATCAGAATTTTGGAGCTGGTAGTTCTTTAACTTTCTTGGGTTTAGCACGAATCTTTGCTTTCCCTTCAGCTTCTATTGAATCTGTGTACTCTACTTTGCCACTTAGAACTGCGTAATCTTCGATTATTATTTTATTTGCAAAGACGTTTCTCGCTCTGCTTCTTTCCATCATTTCGAGTTCAGATACGTAGAGATTCTTAGCTCTGGCTCGTTCATTTAGTACAACAGAATCTGCTTGGACTATACCAACAAGTCTACCTTTTCTGGCAACATTGATAGATTCAGCTTTGATAAATTTGGCTTTAATCTTTCTACCTGCAGAAATTTTTTCTGCTTCAAGTTTTTTACAGGCTGAAACACTTAAACCAGCAGTTGCACTCCCACTGAGGATGATATTTGATTTGCCATGTACTCTCATGCCTGCACTAGCTTTCTCACCTGTAGCATCCTTTTTTAGAATGACACTCATGCCAGCATCTAATTCACCAAATTCTATAACATTCTTTGCTTTAACTTTCATACCAGCACTAGCTTTTCGTACTTTGGTTTTTCCGAAAAACTTTACACTCATACCAGCACTTGCTACTTCGATTTCAGCATCTTTTTTGGATTTCACTGACATTCCAGCACTAGCTTTCCCTACTTTAGATATTCCGAGTAATTTTACACTCATGCCTGCACTAGCTTTTTCTAATTCAATTTCTTTCTTTGTTATTACAGACATTCCTGCACTAGCTTTTCCAACTTTCCCTGTAGTCAATAATACTCTTGCTCCAGCGCTAATTGAATCAACTTCTGCATTACCACGAAGATCTACCTGGAAACCAGCTCTTATTTTATCAGCTTTAACGTCTTTGTAAACTCTGACAGTCATTCCTGCTGAGACATCTTCAGCTTCAAGAGAACCAGATACAATTAATTTTTTATCAGCTTCAACTTCTCTTTTAACTTTAAGATCACCGAAAATCTTTATGCTGCCTTTTTTGCTTTCAATGCTTAGAACTTCAAGATTTCCATAACATTTGAAGCCCCCTTTATTCTTAATCTTACCATGAACAACAATTGTTTTGTTCTCTGCAATTATTGTTGCACCTTTTCCGATTTTCATGTCTCCATCGACTTCGGAGAATTTCTTTCGAGCTCGATTCTTGACATGCACTCTTTTTTTAGCTGCCATATTTTTCACCATA
>JAGMDP010000232.1 GCA_023128635.1 Candidatus Heimdallarchaeota archaeon
AGTAGATTTATGGTATAGAACAATATTAATTATAAATAAAATTTGGAGTTTAACTAAATTTGTGTCCTAAATTCTTAACAAATGAAGAGGTCGAAGAAAAAATAAAGGATTTTTTAGTAGAACACAATTATCAGCATTCGGAAAAAGTGGTTGTTCAAAAGAAGCTCAAAGCAATTGATTATGCAGTTACTACAACTGATTCAAAGGTAGCTATCATGTTGTTTCTGTGGAATCGCTCTGTACCATACGATAAGGTATTTTATTTGGAAGAATATCTCAACAAATATGGCATTGATAAAGTAATACTAATTTGTCGTCAAATAAGTCCTAGAGCAAAAGAGATCATCCATAAAGAAAAAATTAGTATTGAAATAATCTTTGAATCTGATTTCAGAACTATGAAAAACAGCCCATTAATTGGCAAATTATGAAATCCAATAAAAAGAGGTTTTATTATTCTATTCTAAGAAGTTCTCTTTCAAGTTTGGGGGGAATTTTTGGCCAAATTTTCTCAAGTAATATCCTATTACACTCAATACATTTTGCTTTTTTCTCAATATAACCGTCTTCATAATACTCATATGTAATTGATAATCCTTTATCACAGATAATATCAAAATTGCAATGTTCACAATGATAGTATTTTTTGGGTTGATTTATTTTAGGAGGCCATGTGTAAACAGAACACGAAATACAAACATTCCGCATATCACATTGTAAATGTCTTCCTCTTACTGTCATAGCTCTTAATCACTTCTTTTTGTAATAGGTACCAGTTAAATACTATTTTTTAGTTTTTGATGTAGGTAAGCAATTAATATTGAAAAGGGAAAATATCAAAAATTGATATTAAAAGAGAATTCACACGAGTCCACTTGTATCATTTAATAGAATAACGTCAATTTAACTCAAGATGGAATCTTTAGTCATCATAACTCTCTTTATCTGAAGAGAGATACCAATCTAAATAATCTTTTTTCTTCTTCTTTTCTTCATAGTATGAGTCGTCTTCTTCCGCTTTTGAGCCGAAATGTTCTCTTTTTGTTTTATCAAAATCGAGACGATTAACAACTAATCCACAAGAAGTGCAAACATAGCTTGGTGGTTCATATTCCATCTTGCCTTTACAATTTGGGCATTTAGGTGGCATTTTGTTATTTTCTCCAATCAATTGATTTGTTGTGTCTAAACCTTGTTTTTAAATACATACTTCATTATTATAATTCTATCGAATTAACATAAAATTATTCATTTAAATTCATACCTAATTGAAACTACAAAAAAGAAGTCTATGTTTTCTTTTCTTTTGATCCAGATTCACTTGTTCGTTTATGTTTGGGTTTAACCACATTAAGAAGAATAGTTAATTTCTCTTTTAATTTCCAACATATTCGGTAAAATTCAATAATATTCTCAATCTGCTCAAGTTTGTTATACAAATCGAACGTTTCCAAAAAAACTTGTCGAATCTTGCTTTCAGATCTTACTTGTTTTAATGTTTGAGAAAATTCTTCTTTCCATTTCACTCCAATTTCGTTTTCTTCAAGATTGTTTAGAAGCTTCAACGAAATTACTACAAATTCGATTTCTGCTCTTACTTTCCAGATATCTGCGTATCCTTTTGTGTAATTCTCAGGATCTAATTTCTCATAGACTCTTTCAAGAACAACTCTTGAATCATCTATTCTTTGAACAATATCGTCACTAAGAGCCATTGCTATTTGTTCCTTTTAAAATACCTCTACCTTGTTCTTACTTTTCTTTCCGAATTAATCTGTCAATTCTTTTATCCACTCTTCCTTGGAGAATTAAATAACCATCAAATGGTTCTCGATCAGTAATTTCTCCTGCTAAATTTTTCTGCATTAATTCTTTAACAAATGGGATTTCTTTTGTGTGTCCTAGAACCCACATTGCTTTTACTAAAGCAACTTCTGGGAGCATATTAAATAATGGAATAACACCTGCTTCTAAGAGCTTTCTCCCGGTTTCATACACATTCATTCCAGTGAATCCCCATAGACACTGAGTGGTCATAAAGATGGGTATATTTTTCTCTTTTGCACGAGAGATTGTTTTTATTAATTTTTGATTCACATGTCCCAAACCAGAACCTGCAATCACTAAACCACTATAATTGTTCTCAAAGAAATACTCTATTTGCTCTATTTTCATTCCTGGATAGCTAAAAATCAACCCAACATTTTCATCTAATTTAGCGTCAATCTCAAGATTCCCCTTTCGGTGGCTTCTCTTATGATAGCTTATTCCCGTGTCTTTGATTTTTCTGTTTTCGATCTTAGCTAATGGAATATCACCTATTGTTCGAAATGCATCTCTTCTACTGGAATGCATTTTTCTGACGCGAGTACCCCTATGAATCAAATTATATGCATCACCAGATGTTCCGTGCATGCAAACACAAATTTCAGCAATATCTGATTTCGCAGCAACATGAACACTGTTAATTAGATTAATTGCAGCATCACTTGAGGGTCTATCACTGCTTCTTTGAGAACCTACAAGTACAATTGGTCTATCGATATTTTTTAGCATGAAGGATAAAGCAGCAGCTGTTAAATGCAAGGTATCAGTTCCGTGAGCAATCACTACCCCTGCAGGATTAACATTCTCTAAGCAACTAGCAATCTCATTAGCCAAGATAATCCAATCAGCTGGTTCAATATTTTCACTCAATTTCTGAAAAAGTTGTATGGTTTCGAGATTGCAAATCTTTTCCAATTCTGGAACTGCGTTGTATAATTCCTGTGACGAAAATGCCGGAATAACTGCTCCTGTTCTGTAATCTAATTTTGAAGCAACAGTTCCTCCGGTACCAATTAAAACAACAGTGGGTTTCTTTGGATCTTTTTTAACCTTCAAATTTGGGATTGTATAATCAACTTGAACCTCGCCTGTGGTTTTAATCTCAACAATACTATCTAAGCTGACGCCAATATTATAACCCGAGGGCAATTTTATAATGATGTGTTTATCATCTCCTTGCTCACCGCGAGGAATTAGTACTCCTTTGAAAACTCCTTTTTTTGTTTTAACATTGATTTTGGACCATACTTTAATTTCTTGAGCTTCTAACCAAATTGCTGCTATACCACGATAATCGTTACTTGAATCCTCAGACATAATACATCCTCTCAGAAAATATGTTCTTCATTACTACTATTCATGATTGACCATTGTTTTCTTTAAATTTTTGTTTCTACAGTGCTTTTTACACCCTAACAAAGTTTTATATTAATAGAAAATTGAATTATTTTAAGTTTAAGACAATATATAGGTTTAGAAGGAAGATATTAGACAACCGATTATTGTTTTAAATCAAAATTGAGAGGCTCCAAAAATGGCTCAAGCAGCTAAAACAAAACCACAAACAGATTATTCTGCTTTAGGTTTAAAATGTGGTCTTGAATTACATCAACAATTAGAAACAGGTCGAAAACTTTTCTGTCACTGTAAAACTGATCTGCGTTTAGATGAACCACAAGTAACGATTACCAGATATATGCGCCCAACTTTATCAGAACTAGGTGAGTACGACAAAGCTGCACTAATGGAATTCAAGAAACGAAAGAAAATCGTCTATGAAATACATGACTCAGTTTGTAGTTATGAAATAGATGAAACTCCACCTTTTGATCCGGATCCAAATGCTATTGATTTAGCAATAACTATTGCCCGTTTATTGCAAATGGATATTCTTGATGAATTACATGTAAATAGAAAACAATATTTGGATGGATCAATTCCTACAGGTTTTCAAAGATCTATGATTGTTGGTATGGGTGGAAAGATAAAAGCTGCCGGAAGAGTAGTTAATTTGGATATGCTAGCGATTGAGGAAGATTCATGCAGGGAGATTTCAAATATCGGGCGTACAATTACTTGGAGAGTAGATCGTTTAGGTATTCCACTCGTTGAAATAGTAACTAAAACAATTGCTATTAGTGATCCAAATGAAATCAAATTAATTGCCGAGGGGATTGGCCGTATACTTCGAGCTACTGGAAAAGTAAAACGAGGAATTGGAACAATTCGGCAGGATTTGAATATAAGTATAGAACAAGGTGCTAGGATCGAAATAAAGGGTGTACAAGTCTTAGATATGTTGCCAGAATATGTCAAACAAGAAGTTGACAGACAACTTACTTTGCTAGAGATTAAGGAACTTTTAGAAAAGAAGAAATTGACTTCAGAGACTTACATTGCTGAGTTTAAAGATTGTAAAGATGTTTTCGCAAAAACAACTTCAAAATTACTGAAAGAAGCAATAAAAGAGAAGCTACATATTGTGGGAGTTAAATTGCCAGGTATGAAAGGGATCCTAAGTAAAAAAATCCAATCTGAGAAAACATTTGGTAAAGAACTAGCTGAAAGAGTTCAAGTCATTACGGGATTAGGTGGAATTTTACATACTGATGAGCTCCTAAACTATGGAGTTAAAGAGGAAGAAATTGCGAGTTTATGTAAATTCTTCAATTGCAAAAGTACTGATGCAGTAGCTCTCGTAATAGGAAAGAAAGAAGATACCATTTCTGCATTATCTGAAATAATAATTCGAGTAAAAGAGATTTTTGCTGGAGTGCCAGAAGAAACAAGACACGCAAATGATGATGGAACAACGAGCTTCAGACGATACCTC
>JAGMDP010000233.1 GCA_023128635.1 Candidatus Heimdallarchaeota archaeon
ATCATTGCTTCAAGTAGCTCAGCTTTCTTCTTGTTTGTTGTCTTTTCACCAGTAAGAATCTGATAAATAACATCAGTAAACGTGGCATCATCTATTATATCTTCAATGATTTTCTCTGTTTTTAGGATAGCAGATAAATACCTGGCAATTCTTCCTAATCCAAATACTGCCATATCCAAAGATGCTTTTATTCCTTTCTTGGAATATTCAGCGAGTTTTTCATCACTTACGAGAAATCTTCCAAGTGTTTTTGCAATATCTTCTCCTTTGAATATGCTTGCTTTAGGTGTTGGAATTTTGACTGCTTCTAATGCAATTTTCTCCATGGATTGGGTTTCTTTACTCGAGGGGAACTTCCCTTTAATTAAAAGATAAGTTGTCTCAAGAAGAGTTTTGTCTTTTACAATATCTTGTAGGGGATAACCAGAAATGATGATATTGTTCGGTTCGATTTTAGTTATTAGCGTAGCCCATTCGGGTTTCTTTGGAGGTTCTTCCCAATTCTTGCGCAATTTTTCTCTATAACTTTTAACAGGGAAGTATTGTTTGTTCTTCAGTTTTGCTTGCACTTCTTTTATCAAATCGTGCTGTCCATTAACAACTGGAATACCTGCTTTTTCGAAAGCAGCTTTCTTCGATTTGAAAGTTCCATATTCCTGACCAGGTGTGACAATTGCTCCTGCATGCCCCATAGTTTTTCCTTCCGGAGCATTGGATCCTGAAATCAATGCTACTATTGGTTTAGGATATTTCTCAGGATGTTTCGCAATATCTTCTGCTAGAATTTCTTCTTGGCATCCACCGATTTCTCCAGCAATCACTATGAGATCTGTATTTTCATATTGTTGCACTACTGGGACTATATCTAGGAATCTTGTTCCAATCGCTCCATCTCCTCCTATTCCTAACACAGCGTTTTGTGCGATTCCAACACTAGCAAGAGCATCTGACATATGGTAGAGAATAGCTCCACTTCTCGAGACGATAGTGACACCTTTTGGACCAAACTCCTCAGAGTTTTTCTCTTCCGGATAGAAAATATCTGGTAACATGCCCACCTTAACTCCTTCCGGTGGAAAGATAATTCCTGGGGTATTTCCTCCAAAGAGAATGGTTTTGTGTTTCTTGGCAGCTACAATGATATCTCGTACATCTTTTAATGGAATAAATTCACTAATCAACACAACAATAGGAATTCCCGATTCAATTACTTCAATTGCTACATCCTTTACACCAGAGTAATGTCTCCAAATACTTGCTATAGCGATGTTGGGATGCTCTTTTACACAATCAGTGATTGATTCGTAAACAGGAATAACTTCATGAATTCTTGTTCCACCTCTCCCTTTTGATATTCCAGCAGTTATCTTTGTACCAAAATCCTTCATCAAGCCAGCATGCTTTAATCCTTGTCTTCCAAGACCAATGATCACAGTATCAATAGAACCAGTTTTCTTAATGTGCTCTGCTAGTTCTGGACGCTTATCCTTAATTAAATAATATAACATTCCTTGATCTACCGGTAATCTCTTCATTTTGCGCCCTCCTTAAGATACTCAAATCCTTTCCTCAGCGCTTCCTTGATAACGTCTGCCATAATCTTCTCGTTTCCTATTTCAATTTCCAACATTGCTAATTCCTTGGGGGTTTCCTCATATGCTTTCTCGAGATATTTAATGGCTGATGGAAGATCAGTCCCAACCATTCGTCCATACACTGGAATGACTCTTTGTTTCTTTTTGTAGCGTTCCCTAAATGCTAAAATGGTTCCTCGTATGAACACATCACAACTTGAGATTCCACCAAATCTTGAGGTGATTATAACATCAACTATTGGATTATCCATAAGTAAATTGTACATTTCAGCAACACGTTCTTTAGGTGGTCCACCGCCGCTATCCATAAAATTAATGGGAATAACTTTACCATCGAAGAATTTCTTTCCGATATTTGCTACTTCATCTATAGATAAGATTCCGTAACCTGCTCCTCCTGGCACTAAACCCACATACATGTATCCTTTCTTCTTTGTCGGATTCTCTGGTAAAAGATCAACATAAGGAAATTCATTTTCGTATGAAAATATTTCATTAGCAGTTGGTTCTGCGACATCGTGTCTCTTGTACGATAAATCTAATACCCCGAGAAGTGAACTTTGTCTGTATAATCCATTATCATCTAGAACTATTTTTGCATCAGCAGCTATAACACTATCAGAAGTTATTATCAGAGGATTTATTTCACATAATTTTGCATCAATTTTTTGATACAGAGCATAAAGTTTTCCAATAATTATTTTCAACTCTTTCAATTGCTTATCTGAGAGTTTGAGCTCCTTATTTAATTTCAAAGCAAGTTCCGATGTTATTTTTTCTGGAAGTTCGGTTTGATTATCCTTTAATTCTTTTCTAAAGATTAATTCTGGTTTTGTTTTGGCAACTTCCTCAATATCAACTCCCCCAGAAGGACTAGCAATTATAGTATTATTGTAAGCCTTAGGTTCCATGGTAACTCCCAAGTAACAAGCTTTCACTTCTTCTACTGCTTCTTCAAAATGAATTATATCAACTGGATAATCTCTAATTGTTAATTTTAGCAGTTTGGATGCAATTTCCTTAGCTTCCTTCAGTGAATTGGCTTTCTTTACTCCACCAGCTTTTCCTCGACCACCAATAAGAACAGCTGCTTTCACCATAACAGGAAAATCAAGTTTTAATCGATCAATCTCAGATACTGATCTAATTGTTCCGTATTGTTTTGGTGTTGGGATTCCATTTGCTTCAAATATACTCTTGGATTCATGCTCATAAAGTCTCACTTGGTCATCCTCCAAATCGAGTTTTATTTTACGAATTTAAATTCTCTTATGATTCATAAATTATCTGTAGTCAATCACTAACCAAGAAAAATCTAGAGAAAGAAACTAATACTCCAATTGCTACTGCATAAAGAACCTCTTGCCTGTTTCATTTAAAACATAGGTTACAGCAGCTGTTATTATAAAAAACAATATGAGTCTGCCTACTCCCCAATCAACAAAAATTACTCGAATATTTTTTTTAGAGGACTTTTCTCCTTCATTTTTGGTTTTTCAGATTCGTCTTTATCAGTGATAATTAGTTTATTTGTATCTAGTTCTAGTGGTATATTATTTTCTTCAGAATATTTTTTTGCTTCAGCTTCCTCTTTGAAAATTTTCTCAACTTCAAATTCATATAAGCCTTTCTTGCCATTTATCGTAAATTCCATAACTCTCATTACTCGACCCTTAGATTCAGGAGAGATTCTAAGTAAGCAAATTTTCTTTTCACTCACTAGTTTTTTACAAATATCGCATTTTTCAGGTCCTCTAGTACAATGCGATAGAGTTATTTCTTTAATGACAAAGTGATCTGTGATAGTAATCCCTCTAAATCGTCAATTATAAACAATTCATCTTTATGTTTTTAAGGATTACATA
>JAGMDP010000234.1 GCA_023128635.1 Candidatus Heimdallarchaeota archaeon
GATTGATTACTGGAGGGTTCAAATTTGAGTAATCCAATGAAAATCAGAAGAGTTTACTTTCAAATAAAAGTTAGTGATTTAGGAAGAGCGAAGGATTTCTATAATGATGTATTTGGTTTTGAAGTTGCATGGTTCATGGATACAGATGCTGGTTGGTGTGAAATGCAACTACCAAACGATGCTAGATTAGGTTTAAACACTCGAGAACCTGGTCAAGATATCTTTCCTAGTTGGGGGATACTCACGTTAGATGTTGAAAATTTAGAGGAAACAAGAGGCTACTTGGCTAAGAAAGGGCTTAAGCCAACTGAAATATCAGATATCCCGGATATGGTTTCCCTTTTTGATGTCTATGATACTGAAGGAAATAAAATCCAAATAGTGAGTGATCCTAGAGTGAAAAGCTAAGAAAAATGAAAAAAGTGTGATTAGTTATGACAGATATTCCACTAAAGATAGTACGGGTTTATTACCAAATAAAAGTAGATGATCTAAAACGTTCAACGGATTTTTACAAAGATGTTTTTGGATTTGAAATAACACTTTACGCCGGACCAGAGCTAGGATGGGCTGAATCCACTTTACCCGGAGGTTTAGGTCTTGGTCACAATTTAAGACTACCAGGACAAGATCATCCACCAAGTTGGGGAATTCTTACACTAGAAGTTGAAGATTTAAAAATTGCTTGGGACTATCTCAAGAAAAAAGGATTGGATGTTACAGAAATAACTGAGACGCCAAATATCAATTTCTTTAATACAAAAGATTCCGAAGGAAATTCAATACAAATAGTGCAAGTTCCAAAACAAAAATAACTGGATTAGATTATTACATGTAATCTTCTAATCCGAATCCTTCTTTTATTGTTTCAGTGAGTCTAGCCATACAGCGAGCAGCAGGTGCTCCGTCTACTATGTCATGATTAAATTCAGCAGTTATATGAAGAATGTCTCTATGTTCAATTTTATCATTAATTATTACTGGTTTTTTTACAATAGCTCCAAGTGCAAAAGTTGTTGAGTGCATAGTTTTTGGGATAGCCCAACCAGCAATACCTCTACCAAACATACCAACAGCTGTGCATCCAATTGTACCAATATGTTTCTTTACTTTAAATGGATCCCTCATAACGTTACGCCAAATAATCCCTCTTCTTATAAATGTAGGAAATTTCATAATCAATTGTTGACGATTCTTTGTTTTCTGTTCTGCTTTATTTTTATCTTCATCATATTTCTGAGCAGTTCGAATCTCATCGTTTATTTCTTTGTAGCTTTTTTCATTTGACTTGCGAATAACATATTGAATAGGTACTTTCCTACCTTCTCCCATGTCTTTCTCAACAAGACACTTAATGTCTACATCATGGAAAGTAATCGTCTTTCTCCTTCCCTTTCGGAATGTTTGTATGACTAGATTTTCTGAGACAGCTTGAGCAACACATTTCATAATCCACGACGTGAAAGATAATCTCTCACCAGTCTTTTCTCTATGCTTAGTAAGTATTATCAATCCCTTTGTTACATCAACTTCAATTAAACCAATTATGTGATTGTAATACTTACTAGCATCAACTGCATCAGTTATCAATTCACGTGCCTTAGTAAAACGTCCTACTGTATATTCTCCTGTTTTTGCCATTTTTACCACTTCTTTTTCATACTTTAATAGATTAATAAGTATTATCGGTTCATTTTATAATTATTTAATTCAAGACTAAAGAAAGTCTTTTCATAAATTAATTTTCTTAGTAGTTTTACGGTTAAAATTGGTGAAAATGTTGAATAAAACAGATGAAGAATTAGTAATAAAAGAACTTGTTGAAGATTACATCGATATCATGGAAAAATGTGATGAAGAGAGATTTCTAGCTCTTTGGCATCCAGATGCAAGAAGATTTGGAATAGGTAATGATAAACAATTAAACTCATTCAATAAAGATGAAATCGTCAAATATTCTATTGCTGGTCTAAAAACTTTGAAGGAACAAATTCCAAATCCAGAATTAATAAAATTCACAATTGATGAAATTATTTCTATCAGTACAAGCGAAGGAGTCATTGCTTCTGCAGAAATCAAATGGTATATGGTTCTTCCGGGCTCAAAAGGCACTCATCATACGTTCATTCAATTTGCTAAAAAAGAAGACAAATGGTTGATTGTTAATGTTTTGGATAAAGGATTCGAAATGGAATCCTAATTTTCCTTTAATGAATTCTATGAAGAATATAAATTTCTAAATGAAAACAGTTATTATTCGTAGTTTTAATGTTGGGTATCCAAGCTATGTGGTTCATACTGGCAAAATGGGCAACAAAAGTATAACAGAAAAGGATTTGAAAACATGAGTATCTTTTCCAAGATGGCACATAGATATGATAAGTTCGTGGGTAAATTCAACTTAGATGAAATAATTGAGTATTTACCTCTCGATTCTGAAAATTTACTTCTTGACCTTGGAGGAGGAACAGGAAGAGCTGCAGAACAATTGCAAGAACATGTGAATGAATGCATAGTTTTAGATCCGTCTTATGAAATGTTATCAGAAGCAAAAAAGAAAACTGACAGATTTCTGATTGTTCAAGCTGTTGGAGAAGCTTTGCCGTTCCGTGAAAATTCCTTGAAACAGATTTTTCTAAACGATTCATTACATCATATTAAGAAACAGAAAGAAACTTTAGAGGAGAGTTTCCGAGTGTTAAAACCTGGCGGTAAGCTAATCATTAGAGAATTTGATAAAAGTTACTTCTGGAACATCTTTCTTAGATTTGCTGAATTCATTGTAGGCTTTGGTAGCAAATTTCATTCACCCAAAAAATTAGCAGCTATGTGTGAGGAAATTGGATTCAAGACCTCTTGGGAAAGACCAAATAGAAGCACTTTCATTTTGATAGCAGAAAAATAACCTTAGTAATGAGTAATTATCTCATCAAATAATTCTTTGTCAATATTACCACCGGATATGATACAAACTACTACTTTATCTTTAAATTTCTCAGGATTGTCTAGTATAGGAGTAATTGCCATAGCTCCAGAAGCTTCTGTAACGAATTCCTCATTTTTCCAAATTACCGAAATTGCTTTCTTTATTGTTTCCTCTTTTACTACAACAATTTCATCAACAAAATCTTT
>JAGMDP010000235.1 GCA_023128635.1 Candidatus Heimdallarchaeota archaeon
ATCTTCTCTTACTTTTATTTGAAGGAACCAATTACTAAACCAGAAATTATAGCTATTTTAGGTATTATTTCTGGAGTAATAATCTTGGGAGTTACCAGCTCTGAGAGTGAACCAACGTATTCTTTAATTGAGATGAATGATTTTCTAAAACTGCCTGCTGCAATAATTTTCATTATTGTGTTTACTGTGCTTATGATAGGATTGGTTTTATTTTCTGTTATTAAACAAATACCAATAACAGGGGCTCTATTTGGTCTTGCTTCAGGTGTTGCTTCCGGATTAGGAGTCATTTTTACTAAAGCAGTAACCGGAGGATTCGATTCAAGTAATTTTTGGGCAACTTTTGTTGATGCTTTAAAAAATTGGATTTGGTGGATCTATCTTGCATTGCTTTTAGCCTTTAATATTGCATCAACTATATTTCTACAGTTTGGTTACCAAAAAAGTAGAGCTGTTATTGTTTCTCCTTTGTTCTCCATGGCAAGTTTAGTTGTGCCTGTTATTGGTGGTTTAGTTATTTTCTCTGAATGGTCATCATATAGCCCTGGTATAATTATTGCTAAATCAATTGCACTAATATTAATTGCAGGTGGGATTTTACTTCTATCAATTGCTAGTACAAAAGAAACTAAAAAAATAGAAGAGAAAAACGAAATCAAAGAAAATAATGTAGAAATTGGAAAAACGGAAAACTAGTCTCTAAGTATAGGACAAGTCATACAATGAGGACCTCCTCCACCTTTCACAAGTTCTGTCCCGTTGATTGTAAGTACTTCTACTCCTCTTTTCTCAAGTTCGTGGATAATTCGTCTGTTCCATTCATAGGAAATTACTTTTCCTGGTTCAATAGCGAAGATATTTGGTCCAAAGGCTGTTGCTTCTTCTCGAGAGATTGTTATGAACTCATATCCTTTCTCTCTTAAATAATTTAAGAAAAATGTTCGTCGAACACCTTCTTTTCTTATAATTGAAATTTCTTTAGCACTCACAGATGGTTCATGTATGACACACAAATCATGATTTACTATCATAAAACCGCCATCCAAATGAACCCGATAATCTGCTAATGGAACACTAACGATTTCTTCTATTGCTTTGTCTTGAAACCCTTGTATTATTTGTTGTATACCAGTATGATTAGATCTAGGACCGTAACCTACAGCAATAGTGCTTTTGTCGAAATAGAGAACATCTCCTCCTTCGAGTTTTCCAGGATCGGCTATTTTCATAAAAACTGGTATGTGTTTCTTAAGAGCTTCTTCTGCAATTATTGGCTCAAAGGCTCTTCCTTCAACAGCCATATTCATTATTATTAATCCTTGATTACAAACAGAGACAATATCTCGAGTAAACAGCATATTTGGGTACTTTACTTCAGCAATCAAATCTGTAAGAAATATAACATTTACACCATTGTTATGAAGTATGGTTGTAAAATCATCAAATTCCTCTTGTAATCGAGGTAAATCAGGAATTGTTCTAAATTTGTAGTAATCAAGTGTTCTTCCTGTAATCTTCTTAATCTCATCACCAGGTCTATGCATTAACACTGTATGTAATTTTCCTATCTCAGAATTAACACCAAACTTCATTCAATCAATCCAACTGAGTGAATTAATCATTCTCATATGATAATTTGGTAAGTTTACTTTTAACTATTTCACTCGCCTTTTTGTAACTCAAATTTAACAATTCGACAAGTTTTGGATTAGAAAAAGATGCTTTTTTGTTTTCTTCATCACTAACTTCACTTTTTAGTCTCGTTATTTTTACTATATCTGTTAGCTTTACCTTTTGATTTGTTCCCCAGAAAGAAGAAACATCTATTTTCCTCTCAACATGCTTGTTGATTCTTTGTACTACTTTCTTTTTCTTCACGGGTGTATTTTCTTGTTTTGTTGTAATTCGTTGATATTGTCGCATTATCTCTCTAATTTCAATCCTAGATTTTCCTCGAATCAATAGTAGAGTGAATGGATCATATTCTATAATATCTGAAAGAATGTAGTAAACAGCAGATGTATGTTTACAGGGATTTGCCCAATCAGAACAAGTACACGAAGTCAAGAGATCATCGTCGTTATTTGGAAACAAAGGATAATTAAACCTCATAAAAATCTTAGAAAGGTCTTCCGGAAATTTATCAATTAATAATTTAGAAAAAAGTGAAGCATTCCCAGCCATTTGTTCAAGTATATTTTGCCAAGCATGATCAGTCAATATTTGAAGTTTAATTGTTACAGAATAGGGCTTAATTTTGGTTCCTTGAACTTTCGCTCGTATACAACCTTTATCAATTTCTAAACTTCTAATTTGACTTTCTCGAGCATAAAAACGACCTTGAATGACTCTTTTATCATATTCAAAAAATTCAAGAGCTTCCAACCATTTTTTGGACCACCATTTGTTACCGAATTTTCCATCGGGATTTTTCGGTTTAATCCCATCTTTTACTTTTCTTAATTTGGTTTGAAAATGCCTTAATCTAGGGTCCAAAGAAGCCATTAAATCAGTTTCCTCCCATAGTTAATTTACGTAAGCTAAGAATCTCTCTTAATTGTTCAGTTGACATTTCTGTTAACCATGATTCTCCAGTACCAATTACACTATCTGCGAGTTCTTTCTTTTGTTCTATTAATCGATCGATATTTTCCTCAAGGGTTCCAACGCTTATGAATTTATGAACAAAGACGTTCTTTTTCTGACCAATTCTGTAAGCTCTATCAGTTGCTTGGTTTTCTACAGAGGGATTCCACCAACGATCAAAATGGAAAACATGATTCGCTGCTGTGAGATTAAGTCCTACTCCACCTGCTTTTATTGAGAGTATGAAAACTTTTGGAGACTCATCATCAGTACTTTGAAATCTTTTGATTAACTCTTCTCGTTCTCTTTGAGGTGTTCCGCCAAAAAGAAGCAAAATATCATCATCCAATACCTCTTGCAGATAATTCCTCAGCAATTGTCCTAATTCAGCATATTGAGTAAAGATCAACGCTTTCTCGTTATTTTCTATCACTTCGGACAACATTTCAATTAATCGATCTAATTTTCCTGATCGGTCCTGCAAATCAATAGATGATTCATGCATAAATTGTACAGGATGATTACAAATCTGTTTCAACTTGGTTAATGCAGCGAGAATCAATCCCTTCCTAGATATACCTTCTGAACCAGAAAGACGTTTAATTAAATCCTTAACCACTGCTTCATACAAAACACATTGCTCTTCTGTCATAGAACAATAAACTTTGAACTCATTCTTCTCTGGAAGATCTTTGATAATAGTAGGATCAGTTTTTAGTCGTCTAAGAATAAATGGTTGGACTAATCTAGCTAATTGTCTCAACCTGATAGAATTCTGATTGTTTTCACTAGAACTAACATATGAGTCTTTGAATTTCTTTAACGAACCTAGATAGCCGGGATTTAGAAAATCGAGGATAGACCACAACTCTTCAAGACGATTTTCAATTGGAGTACCGGTTAACGCAATTCGGTAATCACCATTCAATTTCTTTATTTTTCTGGCTTGTTTTGTAGAGGGATTTTTAATATTTTGAGCTTCATCAATGATTATCGTTGACCAATTGATTTGAGAGAGAACATCAAAATCTCTTTGAGCAAGATTGTAAGTTGTTATGATCAAATCATAATTGGAAGTATTTCCAAGGAATCGCTCATCTAGAATGCGTTTTGACCCATGATGAATCATTGTATTAAGTGAGGGAGCAAAACGTTGTATTTCTCTAAGCCAATTACCAAGAATAGAAGTTGGACAAATAATTAGTGCGGGTTCAGCGGTTGGTTGTTCATTCCTTTCGTGAAGAAGATAAGCAATCACTTGAATTGTTTTTCCTAAACCCATGTCATCAGCAAGGCATGCTCCAAAACCATATTGTTTCAAATAAAGTAACCAGGAATAGCCTTTTTCTTGGTAAGGACGTAATGTTCCCACAAAATTCTCTGGAGCATCGAGGATCTCAACTCGACTTTTTTCTATAATTTTTTGTAGACTATCATTAAAATCTCCCTTAATTGTTAGATCAAATTTCTGTCTATCAATGAAATCCTCGTTTTCCATTTCAAGTTGAAGAATATCGTTCATTCGCAGATTATTATAATATTCTCTGAAGAATTCCACCGCTTCATCCAATTCCTCTTGTGCTAATTTGAGCCATTTCCCTCGAAGTTGAACAAAAGGAACTTTTAATTCTGATAATTTTTCAAACTCATCAATTGAAATCTTCATATCATCGATTACAAATTGCCAATCAAAATCAATTAACGAATTATATGTGAATAAGTTATACGATTTATTAGCAGATGAATCCTCTTCATCCAAATCCAACAGCAATCCCAATCGACTGTTAGGATTCTTCCACCAAGAGGGAAGAAACACTTCAAAATTATTTTCCTCTAATTGGACAGAATAATCTTCCAGAAATTCTAAAGCTTCTCTGTCATCTAGTTGAACGTTACTTGGAAAAGTAGTTTCTAAACTTTCACCGATTTTCGGAAAGATAATAGAAGCTTCAGCTAAGTCCTTTAGCAACCTTTCTTGCGGGTCTTCGAATTTTTCTTGCAAGTAACTAATTGTTCCAGCTTTACTTTGCCAAACATCATCAGCGGGAATGATCATACTAATATCATCTTGATTTTGCAAATAGAACTCTAATCGCCAATTTCTCCCCCCAGACACTAAATCCGGAGGTAGTAATTTGAAGCATGTACGAAAATATGTTTCTGGTATTTCTCGAAAGATGGATTTTTGCCAAGATTGGATTGTACCATTGAAATAAGCAAAATCCTTAGTGGAGCATTCTAGTTCTACCTGAGTAGGATTGAAAAGTGATTTGAACCAATCCTCGACTAATTCAGTAATCCTCTCTGATTGATCACTTCTTTGCTTAGGCAAATGAATGGAGAGCTTTCTTCTGAGAAACGAATCGATTGTTTTGTTTATAAAAGTAAGAACTATTTCTTGTGAACTCAAATCCTTATTGAAAAAAGACAAACAATAGTAAGGCATGGATTTGACCAGTAAATTAAACGATTGCAGAATTCTATTAGGTATAATTGCTTCCCAAATCCCTGCAAAAATAGTTTTCTCAGAATCTTGACTGATCACTTTTGTAGCTGGAAAATAAGAATTAATTGAAATTATCTTCAAACTAAATCTGGCAACTTCAATCCAAAATCTCAAAGAATCACTAAAGATAACTCCTTTCGGAGGTGTTTCAGGTAAGGACAACAAGAAATCTAAGGCATCATACAAATCAAGATTCAAGGTATTAACTTGCCAATAATTAAACTTCAAGTCTTTCTTATGCTTTAGATCTTCAGTAATCTTAGAGACAGAAATAACCGGATTATTGGTTACTGTTGGAAGATTCATTGCAAGCCAATTTGGTCTAAAAGCTAAACTCTCATCTTGGTTTGCAGACATTATTTTTAGTAATTCAAGTAATCTACTAAAATTAACAGTATAAGGATGCTTTTTCTCAAGAACATTGATGTTTCGATAGTCTTCTTGGTTGTTTCTCTCGAGTAGTCTTGTGTTCTCTGCCCAGATATGAAAGTTATCTGTATCCCAAATAGAATGGAGAATTTCCAAGAGAGTTACACCCAAGTATAGTTTAATTATATAATTATGTATGTTAGTATTACTCGTGAAAATATTAAAACCGTGGTATGATTGGCATATTGTCTAGTAAGTACCAGAGAAGAAGAAACTATGTTAAAAAAAGAAGACCAATTCATAAATCAAATA
>JAGMDP010000236.1 GCA_023128635.1 Candidatus Heimdallarchaeota archaeon
CATATTTAGTATTCCTAAACGCTTTAGGTTTAATAAAAATGGGGCTAAATGATGTTTTTGGTTTTAGCTTTATTCCAATTACTCAAGAAATACTTGATTATTACAATCAATATTCTAGTTATGCGACTTTCGTCTGGGTATTTGATTTACTTATCATGTTTGGTATTATGATTACTTTAGTCATAGCCAGTTCTTGGTTATTTTCAAATCTCTTTACAGATAAAGCTAAAAGCATTTGGACTTGGTGTTTACTTCCAGGACAAGCTATTGTTATTATTTTGAACTTAGTTGTTATTCCGTGGATTTTACTAAGTCTCTCTGGAATGGTCCAAACGGGTGGTGCACTAGCTGCAGGTGCAGCGAATGTAGCAGAAATAGCAATGCCTTTAGTTAGTGGTAATTTCACTGGTTTCGATGATCTAGATTTCCAAGCCATGCTTGATCAACTGGATCGAGCTGATGAATGGTTTGAAATTGCTAGTGGAAATTATAAAGGTTTAAACAATTTGATGTTCTTTAGATTGCTAAAGGCAGCGGGAATGCAATACGGCTTCGTTGTAGATATGTTCAATACGACGATAGCTGCTGGTTTTGAGCTACTGGCAGCATTGAATCCCCTTGCTCATGGTTTGCTTGATAATTCAAATAATACTGGTGTAGACGTAGATGGTTTTTACTTCCAATATGAGAATTTCATGGATGTCTATGAGGATTTCTCAGGAATGTTCAATGGAACTTTTGGTGGAGGTTCTAAACCAACTGAAACACAAATAGCTGATGCCGAAGTCACAGTAGGAGCTATAATTTCTGATATTGATTACCTTTTGGATGAATATATTGGTGATTCACTAGTACATATCCTTGCAGCTAAAGCTTTGCTTGAGGAAATTAATCCAGATGATCTCAGAGATGTTGAAGGTAACGCTCAAATTGCTTCAGCATTAAATCAAGCTGCAGATGGTTTAGATATGGTTATGGATGTAACCAGAGAATATAATTCTTTAATTCCAATTGCAGTAGATTTGTTATTAGAAACTCCTCATTTGTTGAAAGCACTCTTCAATATGCTTATCGGGAATGTTCGACTTTTATTGGGATTCCAATTCACAGAAAGTCAAATATACTTCCAGAATGCTACCGCAGAATTTGGAAATATCATGAACATCTTTACTCAAGCAAGAAGAGATGAAATCATTGCAGATAATTCATCTTCCGCATTAGGTTTCTTCGATTTCTTCAATGATACTTTGCATATGGTGAATCCTTTAATAGATTTAGAAGGAAACCTTGCAGGAACTCTTGGCGGAATTGTAGATGCTTTAAATGAATATGAGGATAGTGGAATAGTTGATTTTGATGCAACTAATTTTGCTGCAGTTTTTAATTACATGAATATTGCTATTGTTAACAGTGATGCAGCAGTTGAAAATGCTACTACTACCACAAATATGATGGCTTTGATGAATACTCGAGCCAATCAATCCGAGTACTCATTAATGAGTGGTCCGGCAAGTGCTCTAATATCAACAATTAACACAGCATTCCAACCAGAACCATATGCATTAGTAATGGCCAATATAACCCGAGCTATAAATGCTACCTTTACTTCAACACATACGATATGGATGAATGATGAACCAGGTACAGTAGCAGCGTGGGATCTCGCTTCAGACAACATTAATGCTTCAATTGCAGTTGTCGATGCTTACAACAACACACCTGTTTATGCATTACGAGATTTCTTGACTACTTTCAGAGACTCTATTCTAGAAATCGAAGCTGCGTTTGATCCTTGGTTAGGTTCTGGAACAATTAACTTTGCAGTGCCTCTTGTTGAAACTGCTATACTGACTCTATGGACAAACATACATGTCATAGTTGATGAAGGATTACCTCCATAAGAGGAAATCTCCTTTATCTTTTTCTTTTATTTTTTTACTAAAAAGCAACTCTGAAACTATTATAATTTGTTAATTCTTCAGACCAATTAATTATTACATCTGTTACATTGGAAGCAGGTGATCCGCTTCTTCGCAACCATTTAATAAGCATCAAAAGTTGACTTCGTTTTCCTTCTGCAACGACTTCCACATCTCCATTTGAGAGATTCCTAACATAACCAGATAATCCCAGGGAGGTGGCTTTTCTTTTTGTATAAATTCTGAATGAAACCCCTTGTACTAATCCTTTAACTACAATCTCTATTCTATGGTACTTATCATCATTCATTTGCGGACACTATTTAATAGATACTAATCTTGTTAAAAAAAATCTTTGTTAAGATGTCATTTTTGCATTAGTATAAAGGTTTTTTACTTGAGGGTATATATGTTTCAAAAGGTAATAGCAGGATTCGTGGGGTTAATCTCCAAATGCAAAAAAGAGGCGTCTGTTTAGTTAGATTTGATGATAAATTGGGCCCGGGCTGCTTATATCATCAAGGATTAGATAATAATTTCGCACAGAAAGTTTGTGTGAAATCTCACCTAAGCACAATGTCTTTAACCTCAAGTCAAACATTTCCTGAAGAGGAATTTATCGAATCAGTAATACCATTTCTAGATGAAGGTTACATTGCCTATTCAACTTTCTTTTTTGTTAAAGATGCCACTGCAAGAGGTGGTAAAAGAACTTTAGGAATTGTTACACTTGTTGACCGAAGTGAGCAGATGTTTCTCTTTAAATCGATTCCTGAAATTTCTGCCACAGTTAAAGAAATAGCTTCAGAATTTAGTCTAAACTGTGATCCTAATGGGGAAATTACTTCTCAAATTAAGGATAGACTAAACCAACTTATGTCTCTTGAGGATTTGAAAGTAGACTTTGATGGTTCTATTGATTCAGTTGAGCTTATCAAGAAAAGAATCGTCGAGGAAAAAATCACCGTACCTCAAGAAATTAATGATCCAAGTATGAGCTCAATTCTTGAAGGAAGTTTTGAATTTATATTTACTAGAATTCCAACTGGTCTTGATCGAGTTATTCATGCATTGCTGAAAAATGAACGGGTACTTATTTTTGGCCAAGAAGCTGAAATAGCTTTAACGCTAGCCACTTTGCGATGGTTTCTACCTCACAAAAAAATCTATAATGATTTATGGACCGTTCCATTATTAGATGCAGAAGCTCTATTCTCACGTTCAAGTGATGGAACAACATTACATGCTTTAGGAATTCAAAGTGATAGTTTTTATGAGATTTTACAACTCGATAATGCTGATAATGGTGCTTTTGATACCTATAATTCCCAGAATAATAATTTACCAATTGACAGTAAAATCATTATAAATCTGGATGGTGGAAAAGTAATAGGTGGTATCACAAATCGATTTTGTTTGAAATTGCTTGAAGCTATAAAGAATCAAAGTTTTGATCAAGCGTTGAATATAATAAAAGAACATATTGATTACCTTCTTGGAAGAGTTAATGATATAATTGTTCTCTTATTAACTGAACCTGATAAAAACAAATTAGAGCAATTCATTAGTGATTCAATTGAAGGAGAAATTTCACTAATTATGACTATAATTAATGAAACAAATTCATCTCTCATGGATAAAATCATGAAAACTTTTTCAGCTTATCAATTACCAATTGATGTTTTATTTTAGAATTAATTTTCTTTTGTTACAGAATCAATTAATCTTAGTATGGCTTTGACTGAAAAAGGTTTAACAAGATAACCAATAGCACCCATTTCTAGAGCCTTGTTTCTTGCACTTTCATCTGCACTAACAAAAATAACTTTGATATTTTTATCCAAAACAAGTAGTTCTTTGAGAGCGGTAACACCATCTTTTATTGGCATTCGGTGATCCATAATAACAATTTCAGGCCACTCATTTACTGGATCTTTAAAATAATCAACAGCTTGCTGTCCATCTAATGCTGTGAAAATAATAGTGTGTCCTTTAAGATTCAGGATTTCCTTTAGTATCTCCTGAATTACGATCATATCATCAACAATCATTATTTTTACCAATTATTTCAACTCAAAGATTCTTTGTAAGTATTTTCGATATTTTATATCGTATTATTTTCATTGCTGTTGTACGAGTTCCGATTTAATTTCTCGCAATTTGTTGCTGTGCATATTAATATGGAATATATTAAAAAGAATACTGATTTCTGCATATTTGAAAAATACAAAGTAATTTTTGAGTAAAGTAGAGTTAAGAGATGGGAAAAAAAGTGTGGATGCTGTTGATGCCCATCTCTATTTTGAACTTTAGTCAGTGGATGCCGCTAAAGTGTATTATTATTTTGTGCTGCATATTGAGTTGAAGTTATGAGCGCAAATTTATAAGCTATTTATGACCTGATTTTTCAGTTAATCCAGATAATTAACGAACAGACACAAATGCTGCTAAAAGTATCATCTTTACCGAATTATAAAAGACTTCTAGTAAATTTCCCCAATGCATCTAGTAAAAATATCCGCCAATTTTATCGACAAAAAAAACAAGGAAAAAGAAGAAAAGAGGAGATTAGTTTTATTATAACTTCTTCTTTGTATATTCTAGCAATCCCCCAGCTTCGAAAATATTCAAAGCTTCTCCTTTCAAAGGAGGAAATGCAAAATTCTTATCTCCAATTAAAACTTCACCTTTCACCAAGTCTACCTGAACTTGCTCATCTTTAATTTGTTCTTTGTTTTCAAAGATGTAATTAGCAGCTTGTGGGCATTGAATCAAAGGAAAAGCATTATTTATAGCGTTTCGATAGAAAATTCGTCCAAAAGAAATTCCTACTATAGCAGCTACTCCCGCTGCTTTCAAGCATGTGACTGCTTGTTCTCGAGATGATCCGGAACCAAAATTCTGTCCAGTAATCAATATATCTCCCTTTTTGACTTCTTTCGCAAATGATGGCAAATAATCCTCAAGAGCATGCTCTGCCATTTGCTCAATTGTTAAGGGATCATAAGTATATTTTCCTGGGAAAATTTGATCTGTGTTAATGTTCTTTTCTGGGAAAATCCACATCTTACCTTTAAATTTCAAGAATAAACCTCCTTAGGTGGTTCCACGATTTTACCTTCAATGACTGAAGCTGCTACTGTAGCTGGGCTGCTTAGATAGATGCTTGTGTCCTCCTTGCATCCCATTCGTCCTTTGAAGTTTCTATTTGCTGATGAGATAGCTGTTTCTCCAGGCGCAAGACAACCGCCATATGCTCCTAAGCAAGGTCCGCAACCCGGAACTGCTAATTCTCCACCCGCTTCTACTAAGGTTTGAATTATGCCTTTACTCATCCCCTCAAGCAAAATTGTTTGCGAAGCAGGATAAATTAAAAGTCTAACATTTTTCTTTATCTTTTTCCCTTTAAGGATTTTAGCTGCAGCTTCTAAATCATCAATTCGTCCATTAGTACAAGTCCCTAATAATCCGACATCTACTTCAATATCTGAAAGCTCTGATATTGGGGAAACATTATCAACATTATGTGGCTTTGCCACTACTGGGACGATTTGATCTAAATTATAATCTTTCTCGAGTATATAAGGAGCATCTTTATCCGGTTGTATTTTCTTATAGGCATCTATTGCTCTATTTCTCAAATAATTATCAGTAACTTTGTCAGCTGGGAACATTCCTGCCTTTCCATCCATTTCAGCCACCATGTTGCAAAGAGTAAGTCGCTCACTTATACTGAAATCTTTAGCTGCTTCTCCATGGAATTCCACTGATTTGTAACTTGCACCGTCGGATCTCATATCACCAATTATATGCAAAATGACATCTTTAGCGAATACGTTTTTCTTCAGCTTCCCTTCAAGATTGATTTTAATAGATTCAGGTATCTTTAACCATGTTTGACCAATTGCCCAAATACTAGCAGCTTCTGTTCTTCCAATTGGTATACCTGCTGCACCGAGAGCTCCATGCGAGGTAGTATGAGAATCAGAACCAAGAATAACTACACCGGGAATCACATGCCCTTCTTG
>JAGMDP010000237.1 GCA_023128635.1 Candidatus Heimdallarchaeota archaeon
TTTCTGGATTCCATACCTTTTTAGCTCCCATTGAATAGAATTTCTTCATGATAGCTGCAGAATTGTCATGCGTTAAAATTCTATGTGGTTCAACAAAAACTATAGAACCTTCTTCAGGCTCCTCTAATCCTGTTACATTGCTAATTATTTTTTGAAATAGTGTTTGACCCATTGTATCCCAACCACTGAACCAAAGATTGAAAACAGCTTCGCTTTCTTGTCGTTGATAAATGTATTGTTGAGCTTTGCCTTTTCATTTTTCACTAAACGATTTCTTAATTTCCATATACATAGTTTTAAATATGTTTATGTATGTAAAACATATGTGCTTGTATGTATTTAGTCAGCTGTGCATTTGACTAAAAACAAACAAAGAGGTGAAAAAAAGTGAAAAAAACTGTCAATGCATCTAATCTGGAAGCTGTAAAGTCGTTAACAGAAATGGAATTAAATTTACAATTTGCAATAGATGATTTGATTGATGAGGCAGAAGATCAATCAAAGCTAGTCACTCAACATGTCTCTATGATAATTACTCAATTGGCAATGGTTGCTGCTTCACTCAGAGTCAAGAAACAACAAAAAATCAAGAAAATAAATAGTCCAATTTGAGAATAAAAAATATTGAAGAGAGATTCTCATCCTTTTTCTTCTAAATTTCTCTCATTACAAATCACGTGGTGAAATGAATGTTTTTCCATCAATTATGGTGATTTGTGCAGAAATTTCTTGTCTATAGAGTAAATCTAAGATTATTTGCATTACTCGATCTTTATCATCTTTGAATAATGAGCTCAGAATTTCTATAGGAATAATCGAGACATTAGCTAAAACATCATCAATCTGTAATTTAATCATCTTTTGGATTAGTTGATACGAAAAATGATAACCCAATTTAGAATCCAGAATATCTGCTAAGTCATTGATATTTCCATTATTAAATTGTTCAATTATGTTTTCTATTGATTCAATAAATGGTTTTTCAAAATTTCTCTCTAAATATGGAGACTCTAGAAATATTTTCCAATCTGGTTTGCTATATTCTTTTATCAAAGTGAAAGCAATTATTATGGCATTGTAATCCTTCAGATATTGTGCAAATTCTTGAGCATCTTCCTTCTTTTCTATAATTCTCTTCAAAAAATTATTGATCAACATTTCCTGCACATAGAAATTGTTTACAAAAATTTTCAAGTTAAGATTATGTATTCTACTCCTAGTGATATTTTTTAAGAATGTGCGTTTAATTATTAGTTTAAAAAAGAAACTACTGATGTTCGTCAGTAAAATTTTACTATTTACATCTGTTGCGGTTCTAGTTAGGTAGTTAATTATCAATTGCTCTATATCTTTACTTGGTTCATTATATACTGATTCTAATCCCTCAGGGAGATAGTGAAGAAGTACTTGAGGGCTTCTTTCTGATATATGGTTAAAAATTGTAGCTGCTTTAGTTCTGATATTCAAATCTACATCAGCCATGTAATCCATTAGTAATGGTATAGCAATTTCCGCGAAACTTTTTTTTGCTATTATTTTCTTAACCAATTCTACAATCCGAACATTTCTAATTTTAGAATCCTTTTCTTCAAGAATGGGATGAAATAGTTCATTAAATTGCTCATTTTGGCTTTGTGTTATTTTCTTGGATTTTGTTGTGGTTTCCTTCTTAACTTTCTTTTTTACTTCTTGCTTCTTTTCAATAGCTTCTTTTTTAACAGGAATTGCTTTAGTTTTCACTTCAGATTTTTTAATTTGAGGGGTATCAACCTTCTCATCCGGTACTTCAAAAGTAACTATATCCTCTAATGCGATGGGTTGTATTTCAAACTCTCTTTTTAGTAAAATTACTTCTCCAATGTTTTTGATTAATTGTGTTGGTATGGTTTCCTCCACAATAAAATCACTATTGAGTTCAGTTTTGATAGCAATTTTCATTCGTAATTTCTTTTTGTCATCCTCAAAAATACCTATACATTTTCCTATTATGTGACCATTTGGGTCAACGATAGATTTCCCAATGAGATTTTCTTCAGAAATTTTTTCATCTTTTGGTGCTTTCGATCGAATCATACACTATCACATTTTAAAGAGTCTAATATCATTGAGTAGATATGGAATTATAACTATAACTACATCCGATTAATTCCATAAGTGCTCTAAAATTTATTATTCCCAACTTTAAATTTGGGAAATTATGATTATTTAATGTATTGTCTCGAGATATTTTACTAGAATAATGGAGATTCCCTCTAAAATTTATATACTGAAATCGTTGACATATGTTTAGAATGTTAGAACTTTCTCCTTATCTAATTGTTGCTGTTTTCAATCAGATAAAAAATAATAGAGGTATTTCTGAAAGTGAAATAGTTGCACATTTACTGAAAAAAACAGGTTTGGAATCAGAAAGAATAAAGGAGACTATAATAAAATCAATTAACTTTTTACTGGAATCAAAACTTATTTCTGTATTACCAGGAGAAAAAAAGAAATATAAAAAAGTGGATCGCGCAAAATTATCCATTTCCGATTCTATAACAAATGGGTTCACAAGAAAAGCAAAGGAAATTGCTCGGAGAACTATTTCTTCAGTTCCCGGCGATAAAATCCGTGCAGCATTACTTGGAAAGAAAGTATCCGATTGCATTTTAGCTGATAATCCTTTTGCGATAAAATGCTATTCACCTATAGGTTCCATTGAATACCAATTTGAGTTAAGAAATTTGGATTCTGAAAAAGAAATTTCTGAGCTAATTAAAAAATTGGATAAATTACCAAATTTCCAAATTATATACGACTCACCAATAATAGAAAATCTTGATTTGAAATTTACTTTTCCAAAAGATGAACTTATTTCTGCTTCTGATGCAAGTCGATATACTGTCCCTGTAAAGAGTCCAATTGCGACAAATGATCTTACTCGTAGTCGACAATTAATATTCACTGTAGCATCAGCAAGTCGTTGGGTTGGAAAATTTTCATCAGAAGGTCCGGAAGGTGAATTCGTCAGCATTCCTGATTTAGTAGATATAGATGACAGTTTTGGATATGGTGCTGTGGAAGAAATCACTACTTTACAACAACAAGATTTTGTTGCTGATCAGAATTTTGCTCAATCATATTTCCAAATGGAGCGAATGCATAATGAAATAGATTTGTTAGGTTTCGATGAACAACCAACCCATTATCATATACGCGATGGTCCAATTGTTCCTCACAGTTATCGTGATCCAAAATTCTATGAAGCTTTAAGCCAATCCAAGCGATTAGTAGACATTGCCTTACATAGAAATATTTTGTATTTTGGTTTTGTAAAATATTCAGCAGATAAAGCCCTAACATCTTTCATAAATAGTGTAATTTTTAGTAATATTCTCAAAGGATCAGTTCCTGAGAATTTCTGGAGTGATTTTGGATTATTAAGTCAGATTCTGGAAGACAAAGATGTCACTGTACCAATTATTAGAATTGATAGAGGATTCGATGATCAACAAAGAAAGTGTTTGGTTCCATACATGAGCTTCTATTTGAAAATATTTGATTGGGTGTCGCGAATTGACATTCCTTGGATGATTTGCAAAACAGATCCAATTGGCTACAGAAATCGTGTTGCACAACTTGTATACTCCTTATCATCAATTGAGTATTCCAAACCAGGAACACCTCAAATTGTTCCTTTTCCGATTGCCATGGTAGATGAAATGGCTAGAATTGTGGCTCGGAATTTCATAGATATATCAATAAAACAATTTTATGAAGAATTAGGTCATCTAATAGATGATGCTAAATGAGTGTTTCTCTAATTAAATCTGGTTTTTTTAGGTTGCAGCAAAAATCCAAGCAATCCCAAGAATCAGGAACAAGATAGCTGGTATAACAATCGAAACAATAATCATAAAATCTCTTTTATTGCGTTTCTCCTTAAACTCTTCATAAGCATCATAATCAAGATAGTACTTATCCTCACTAGTGTCAATTTGAAGAATTATGTCATTTTGGATTAGATGCTCGATTCTACTTTCATAAAGAATTAAATCTAATCCTAATTGACCAAATTCGATTGATTTTTCATTTGTTAGTGCATCTATCATTACAAATTGTTCAACAATGTGTCTTGTTTTTGGTTTGATTTTTGATTTAGAAAATTCTTCATCCAAAAAATCAGTGTTGTCAGACATGGAAAGCATTCACCACTCATACGCAATTATTTAGTAAAGCACTTGGTCATTTCTTGATAAATCTCTGGATGCTCTCCAATATATGCCAACCAACAAACAGTATCTAAAACGTATTTTGTTGCACGAACATCGAAAGTTGCTACAAGATCCAGGATTTCAGGATTACTAATATTATTGATTTTTTCTATATCAATTCGCTTCTTTTGTGTTGTTTCATCATAAAATTTCCTAAAGCAAGCTTCATCAAATTTCTTGAAATTTAATAATTGACAAGTGATGCGTCCAATAACTGTGAAATAATCATCTACCTTATCTTCTTCATCACCAGATAAATCTAAAGCAATATAGAACACCTTTGCTGTTCGAGAATAAAGTGTCAAAGTTTTAATATGACTTTCAGAATAAGTGATTATTCTTTTCCCAGCTTCCATGACTAGATGAGATTTTTTCAACCGATTAAGGTAACCATAAATTGTTTTATCTGATTTCTGAGCATTAACCTCTTTGAAAGCTCCTTTAATATCTTCAAAAGTCATAGGATCATTTAACAGAAAGTTTAGAAGTAACTCACAATTTTTATCATCTTGCAAGCATTTAACGCTACCAAGATCATAGATAGTTTTCACAAGTTTTTCTTTATTTATTATGACGTCTTGCGTTTCCATTTTGACACCGTGTAATAAAGAGAATACTGTTTTATATTTTTTTCATATAAACTAGAATATACTGTAGTTTTTTTCAGAACGAATCTTAAAAAAAGTAGACTCTTGTCCGTTCAAAGACTTGTTCTAATGAAAGATTGTTATCTAAAGCATTTATCTAATTCTTTGAAAAATTCAGGATGCTCTTCAAATAATAAGATCCATCCAGCAAAATCTAAAACGGGATACAATTCATGGATTTCAAAATCTTGAATTAAATTAAGAATTTTGTCACTATTTACATTTTCAAAGAATTCTTTCATTATTTGATTCCTTTGCTTGTAGATGACATCCATTTTGCCTTTCAAGCAATCTAAATCTGCGGAATCGTTATGACCCAATCTTTCCTTCAAAATTTCATTTACAAGTTCGAGAGATCTTCTTTCAATCTTCTCTTGTTGTTCATAGAATTTTATAGGAGCGAAAATAATCTTTGATACCCGAGCAAATAGTGTTTGAGTTTTAATTTGGTTAGCTTGATCTGAAAAGATCCTTTTACCCGCTTCAATTACTAAACCTGCTTTTTTGAGCTTGCCTAAATAACGATAAATGCTTTTATCGGATTTATCATTGCCCGATTTTTCAAAAGCAATCTCAAGCTCTTCTACTGTTAACGGTCCCTTAAACAAGAAATGCAATACTTGTCTGTGGTTTCTTTCTGATAAAAGCTCTTCAATCTCATCCCCAGTGAAAACTTGCACTACTTTTTGTTGATTTGTTATTATATCTCTAAAAGCCATAGTTATCCAACCATTTGCCCAGTTTTAACTTAGCACATCTTCTAATCAATTTCATATATATATTAAATTATCAATCTAACTTTTAGCAAACAAATTTCTTGTTGATGTTTGAATATCGTTTTTCCAAATTAATCAACTAAATCTATCTGTTTTCTTGGTCTGAGATTTTTTCTTTGCTATACTATACTTAAATCTAATACTTATAAGAATATTTATAACTAATAATACAGACTACGTTCTTAAGGATTTGAGAATGATGTTCACTTCATTTTCAAAAACGATCACCTTTCCTCAAGAGGTTCGATGAATAAGGTTTGAATCACCAGGGAACTAATAACCGAAAAAGTAATGCTTAATAATAACGATTCGGTTCTTCCTTCTGAACTGGTTCTCTTGTGATTCCTAATTTTTATTTTAAATTTTATCTTCTTAATTTTGACCACAAGTAAAAACAAGGAACATTTTTATACACGACAAAAATATCCATATTGTTTCTTAAATTTGTGAATAAATGTTTTCGGAGATAGTTATTTGGATAAATCTAGAAGAAATACTATAATTAGTTTGGCAATTGTTGGACTTATTTCTGTAGGAGTGCTTGTCGGGTTTTCAATTCCATTAGGTATATTTCCACCTCTGGGGGAGTTACTTTTTCCAGGGAATGGTTTTTGGAACATCGATGAAGAAGTACCAGAAATGGAAGTAATAACTTCATCATACCTCACAGAAGATGTAACTG
>JAGMDP010000238.1 GCA_023128635.1 Candidatus Heimdallarchaeota archaeon
ACAGCAAAAACAATTCCATTAAAGACCATTGACAAAGACCAGGCAATAAATCCTGCACAAAAAAGCTGATTCAGCCTTTTCTTAGGATTCTTGCCAAGAAACAAGGTACTAAGTACCGCAGAAATTAACCCAGTTATTATCCAAGAAACGGATGTAAAGAGATTATATGTAGTTACCATTTCAATCGACTCGAAGTAGAATTATAAAAAGACTATATAAAAACCCTAGAAACTGATAAAATAGCAGACAAACCAATAATAAACTGAACGTATAGCTTAAAATTAGTGAAAGTGATAAATTAAAGTATAAGGTTCTGAAAAGAGCGAAGGCGGAAAATATGCAATTAAAAAAAGCAAGTTATTTTCTATTTCTTACAATTATTATGATTACAAGCGTGTTTTCGCAAACCTTTCTAACCGTAAATATACAAGGAGCCACATATGGAAGTACCACTACTCAATTAATACCAAATAACAATAACATAAAGAAAGTGGGTCAATATGATTCCGGGGGAGCTGTAGTAGGGGTAGCAATTCATAGCAATTATGCATTTTTAGCCGATCAAATCAAAGGATTGGTTGTTGTAGATATAACCGACCCATCAAATCCAATCTATGTAAATGAATACCAAGCAGATGGGGAAAGTGCTTATGATGTAAAAATTATAGACGATATAGCTTATGTTGCCCACGGAAGAGCGGGACTCAGAATATTGGATGTTGCAAATCCACTCACTATAATTGAAAAGGGTGTAATAAATGATGGCGGAATTGCCTGGAAAGTCCTCTTAGTAAATAATTATGCTTATCTCGTTGATCGAATCAATGGTATAGAAATTATTGATGTTACAGATATAGAAAATCCTCAAAAAATTGCTACGTATGGTGGACAACCTTTTGACATTTATATAAGAGAAGACATTGCCTTTGTGGCTGCAGGAGTAAATAAAGGCCTAGAAATAGTAGATATTTCTGATCCGAGTTCACCAAAGAAAATCTCGGAAGTTCGAAATGAATTCGAGGATACAGTAAGTGTAGCAGTAAGAAACGATCTAGCATATATAGCAAATAGAGAAAATGGCATCAAGGTAGTAAACATAAAAGGAATAAGAAGACCAAAATTCATAGCTAATTATAGTAATTTGGAAAATGGGAAAACATGGAGTATTTGGATAAAAGATAATTTTGCCTATTTAGCAAATGAAAAAGATGGCATTGAAATCGTAGATATCACGAATTTTGAAAATATCCTGAGTGTAGGACAATTCCAAGATGAAGGAGAAAGCCAATCCTTCAGTGTAATCGCAGAAAACGATTTCATTTTTTCAGCGGAATATGAAGAAGGACTAAAAATATACCGCTGGAAAACAACAGCACCATTACCTATGGAAGATGATTATGTAAGAATTGACTCGAGATCATTCAACTTTAATCACTCAGTTGGACCTTTTGGTGCAGAAGCATATCTTGGAGATGAAACACTAGCGTTAAACATGAGTCTTTTTTTGGATATAGGACTAATGTCACCAATATTGGTGACAGCTGATGTTCCAACAAAAGTAAACGCAGGAGATAATGTGAATCTAAAACTAGGCATTACCGGAGAAAACAGTCGATTTTGGGGGCGCTTTGAAGGAACGGTGAAACTCATTACACCTTTAGGTGAAACTGAATTCTTTTCTTTAACAGAATTAGGAATTCCTGAACAAGTTGATTTTGCAGCGTTTAAGACATTCATTGGGGAAAACCTCACAGAAATCACAAATTTGAATCCAGTGAGGTTGTTTAACATTACATTTCTTAACTATACTGTCTCAGTTTTGTTGACGCCATTTTTCAATGTAACAGGAACAGCAACTGTAACAGCAGGAATCACCGATAACATGACACAATATGAACTCGATTGGACAACAGACGGTGAAGAAATAATAATACCAATA
>JAGMDP010000239.1 GCA_023128635.1 Candidatus Heimdallarchaeota archaeon
GAATTTGGGAATTTTTCTTTCCAAATCAAACCTTTGAATTCATCTACATCTATTTTCGCTTCGAGTTCATCGTTTTCCTCATTTTGAATTAACAAAGTCATGGAATTAGGGATTCCAATAAAGATTTCTTGTGAAGCTAATCTAGTCTTTACTGCTAGTTTTTTACCATTGAGAACTCTTTCAAAACCACAGAAATTCCATCCAAATCGATCTACTTCTGCTTCAAAAGAATCATCTTCAGCTTCAAACTTGTAAGAATATAGCTCCATTCCATCAACAATTTGTTTATCTTGTGTTTGCAAAAGCTCTCTTTTGAAATTTCCATACCAATCTGGGTGTTTCTCAAAGTAGTCTTTAGCAATCGGTGCTTGGAGCAAACCTGGAATGAAATCTTGCATATACACCGATGTCTCCGGGACCCAGAAAAGACCTACTTTCTTATAAAGTGGTACTGCCTCGAGATTCCCAGACCAAGTATGCAAATCAACACGATTAATGCCATGTTTTTTAGCTACCTCTAATGATTTCAAAAGTAATCTCTTTCCAAATTTCTTGCCTTTTGCTTTTGGGGTAACTCCTAAGATTGAAATGTAGGCCGCATTTTTATCACGCCAGTGTGGATACAACCCACAATAACCCACTAATTCATCATCTTCATCAACAGCCATTAAATCAGCTATTGCTGATGTTTTATCAAGCATATCTCGAACTCTTTGTTCTGTAAAAGGTATACCTCCTCCGAATCCCCCAGGCCACAGTTCATTAAACAAAGTGAACATTTCTGCAGCTCGACTAGCCATATTTGGGTCATATGTAACTATTTTGCCCTTGTTTTCTGTCATCAACAATTTCTCCTTGTATTCAATTATTCATCAATATCTAGATGAATTTTAATCAGATTAATTTCCTTCCTTATTTGATTCTTAATTTGTTTTCTAGAATTTTTCAATTTACATCAACTCTTGGGTTAATTACCTACTTTAACCGTTACATTTGTCTTGGTTATGTTAGAAATAGTCTGGTCACTCAATAAGTAGGATATGATAAGAAGTGACCAAAGAAAAATGAAAATTCTAGCTGAAAGTGATTAGTTTTATTTCAAATGGATCGAATTTCAGCTTAAATTTCCCTTTAGAAATGCTCTCAGATTTCTTTACTT
>JAGMDP010000024.1 GCA_023128635.1 Candidatus Heimdallarchaeota archaeon
ATAGAAATTGTCAAACACATAACAGTTAGTCATCAAGAAAGCACCGTAAGAAGATTATCTCAATATGCATTTAATCGCGGGAAATATACTGTTGCTGCTGATTTATTACGGGCTATAGGGTTAGTTGATGAGGGTGATGCAATACTAGCAGTAGCAGCTCATGAATTCGGAACGATTGAGCGTCCAGAAATAGCCGCTACTATGTATGATTCCGTTGGACGACAAGACCTTGTAGGTGAGTCGCAAGAACATCGTGGTGAACAAGCACTTTCTCAAGGGAAAATTGAGGAAGCAAAAGTTGCTTTTGCAGAAGCTGTAAAAGCCTATGATGAATCAAATCAACCAAAAGACGCCTTACGAGTGGAGGACCGTTTAAAGAAGTTCAATTTATTGGACAAATTCAGAGATTATGCTGCAGATGGGAACGCAGAAGCTGCTGAAGATATGATCGATGAAATCTCCGCAAGCTTTCCTGCTATTGCAATTTCCGACTTATATGCTGAGATTGCAGCAGTCCTTGAGAGGAGTGGTCGCCCTTCAGATTCAGTTACATATTACGATAAAGCCGCAGATTCCACAAATAATCCTTTGAAAAAACAAGGATATGTGAATGCCTTGCGAAGAGTTGGTTCACAGATTGCCTCACAACGAGGAAAAGGAGAAACTGTTGCTGCTTCTAACTTTTCAAAAAATTGTATAGTATGTAAACGTCAAATACGAAAAGGTGAACGAATCGTATCGTGTCCTCATTGCAGTGAAACAGCACATTATTCACACTTTGTTGAGTGGGTAAAAGTGCAAGGTGAATGTCCAAGTTGTCACGCAAGATTAAAAGCAGCTGATTTCAAATAATAAGGAAATATCTTAAAATACCTTGAACAATTTTCATTCTATATTGTTGCTGTGATATTATGGTCAGTAAAACTATTCTGGAATTATCCAATCGAATCCTCGCAGATTATGATCTAGCAACTAAATTAACTGCTGATGAAATTAATGAGTTAATTGAACAATTTATATTTTTAAAGAAAGGGAAACCAATTTTAAAACGCATTAAAAGCGGATCAACATTAGTGATCGGGGACATTCATGGTGATTTCAATATATTGAAATCAATTATTGATGGGTTTACAAAAAATGATCATATTAATCACCTAATTTTCCTTGGCGACATAGTAGATCGAGGGTCTCAATCAATAGGGTGCTTGAATTTACTATATGCTTTGATAATTAAATACCCAGATAGAGTACACATTGTGAGAGGAAATCACGAAGCTATCTCAGTAAATTCCCGTTATGGCTTTTTAACAGACATTAGAAATTTTTGCGGGACATCAGAAATAGAACAAAACACAGCAAATAACTCCTTACCTGAATTATATGTCAACTTCAACAGATCTTTTGGAACCATGCCTTTAGCACTTGTTCATGAGGAGTTCAGGTACTTTTTTGTCCACGGTGGGATTCCAATTGAACCCATTTCTTTAAAGGAAATCAACGATCTGCCAAAAGCAGATTTACTTCTTAGCAATCCAACCATAAAACAAATGCTTTGGAATGATCCTCTAGAAGGAGTCGAAACGTATAGTCATAGCATAAGAGGAGATGGAATCTATATTTATGGTCAGGAAGTTCTTGACAATTTCATGAAAAAAAATAATCTGAAAATGATAATAAGAGCACATGAAGTTATTCCGGATGGACATATCTACTTATTCAACAAAAAATTGCTTAGTTTATTTACATCAGAGGATTTCTATCAGGGTGTTAGTGGGAAAGTTGCGAAAATAACTGATAAAGGCAAAATCAAGATTTTTCATCCCTCAACAAATTCATATTAGTAACACGATTTTTTTTAAGAGGAAACTCAGGGGAACTACTTTCTAGATGCAAATATGAATCTCAAATCCAAATAAGTCCAAAACCAACCCATAAGAACACTGATACCGTTGATAAGACGATTATACCTACAATATCCAGTATTGACCCTACTCGAAATATCTCTTTCACACTAAAATAGCCCGTTGAATAACTTATCATTGTTGGTGGCGTGCCAAACACTAATGCATAATCAATACTTGAACCCATTGCTACAATTAAAGCCAACATCGTAGGGTCGATTTGCAAACTAATAGCAATAGGAATAACTAAGGGAATCAGCATTGCAGCACTTGCTGTATTACTAGCAACAGCTGTAACTAGAAGTGAAATCCCACCAACAATTAATGCAATTACAATGAAATGTTTTCCTTCAATAATACCCATTTTAGAAGCAATCCAGTCACCAATCCCTGTAGCAACTAACGCATCTCCTAAGCTTAAACCCCCACCGAATAAGAATAAAGCATTCCAATTGACATTCTTAACATCTTTTACTTCTAACAAATTGAATCCGAAAATTAGCACAACTGCTATTAGAGCTACAATACCAGAACTAATTGCAATAACTCCATTGGTCCAATTTTTAAGAGGGGTTGCCATTAACCAGAGAACAATGGTGAAGATGAATATTGCTACAGTAACCCATTGCTTCTTGTTCATTTTACCCATTTTCTTTAAATCATCACGAAAGACGATTTGAGCTTCTGCTAAGCTTTCCTTTGAGATTTTTGGTTTGAAAACTAGGAGTATGTACCCCCAAATAATGAAAAGCATAATTAAAACAAATGGTAATCCAAATCCTATCCATTTCAAGAAGGAAATTTCTATACCCACATCCGATAAACCTGCTATAGCAATGGGATTTGCTGGGGTTCCAATGACAGAAGCAATACCTCCAGTGGTTGCTGCATAACCAATTCCTAAAATTAATGCTTTCCGGAAACCAGAGAGATTTTTCTCTCGGCCACCACTTTCAATTTGAGTTACTAAAGCAATAGCAATAGGAATCATAACAGCAGCACTAGCAGTATTACTCATCCACATGGAGAGAAAGGCTGAGACACTCATTAAAAGTAAAATCAACATAGATGGACGAATACTAGCATTACCTATTATGCCAAGGGCTAAACGACGATCAATATTGTGTTTCTTAAGTGCTTCAGCAATTATAAAGCCACCAAAGAATAAAGCAATAACAGGATCAAAGAATGGTTGTAAAGCATCTCCCGTAGTAGAAATACCTGAAATGACTACAATAATCGGTACTAAAAATGCTCCAACGATTGTAGGAACAATTTCAGAAATCCAAAGACCAGCAATTACAACTAGTAATCCTATAGCTACTCCTGCTTTAAATGGAACTGCCATACTAAAATAAATAACGTCAATATTTTTTCCTATTTCTGTACTGTGAATAGTCTCAATTTTTGTGGGACGAACTTTTCGATCCATCCCAACTCCGTTAATATTACTGGAAATGAGATTCAATTCCAAATTCTGAATCGAATTGTTTGTATTATCTAAAATTCCTACTCGGTATTCAACTTTAGAGTGAGTAGATGACTTGTAGGCTAGATCCGTGAAAATAATACAAGAATTACCACTAACACTTAGAGATCTAAATATTTCAGTTGTAGTGGTATCTGCGCTATCAGCCATATTTATATCAAAAATAATATCATTATAATTACTAAAAGTTAACCGAACTTGATATTGACCCGGTTCCATATTTGCGGGTCCAAGAAAAGAAACACCAATAGCTACTCCTATGAGAACAAAGGCAATCACAGATTTTCTTATGAGCTTCTTTTTTTTCTCCTGTTTTTCTTCGGGAGTTAACTCTTTTTTATCTGAGCCCACTTTTGTTTTCTGTGTATGAGGTTCTTTAACATCATTTTCTAATGATATTTTTCCATTTGTTTTCTCTTTGGACATTGACTCATCACATTCAGTAGTTATGCTTAACTATATTCAGACAAATAATACGGCAGATGAATGATATTTATGGGTTGTGTTTAATTTTTGAAGAAACAGCTCAAGTTCCAATATAATAAATAATCATCAAAATAAGATAAACTATCATAGGTATACCGGTAGCTATAGCAGTCTCTAACCATGAAAACTCACATGCTGGTTTAGCAATGAAGACAATGTAAATACTTGATGCCGCAAGACCCAAAAAGTGGATAACTAAACCAACTATACCAATAAAAGAATGTCTGAGGGAACTCATATCATTGAAAATCGCAGAAAAGTCATATGAATCAGGATCTCTCCAAGGTAGTGCAATAAGAAACAAAATACCGATAAAGAGTTCTGAAAAAACAATAGGCATCATTCCATACCCTACTGCCGCACGAATTTGTTTTCTGGAAGCTTTGCCTCCTAGTAATCGGGTCATCAATCTGATAACCCAGCTTCCTAGTAGCCAAATAAGCGTCGGTAAAAGCAAAATAGCTATCCAGCCAAGGAGGAATACAACCGGATAAAATTTCATATCGAGTAATCTTGTGTGCATAACAAATGATAATACTTGTAGAGATAATCCCAGTGAAATTGCTACAATGAATAAGAAAGCACCTTTCGAATCAGGATTATCTGCAATTTCTTGAGCAATAACTCTTGGCTTCACAATAAGAGATTTGATTCTGAACCAAACTTCTTTGTATGTAACTGGAGCGAAAATCTTTTGTTCATATGTAACAGTCAAATCTGCTCCACAAAATGGACAAAGTAAGTATCCTTGAGGAGAGACTTCGTTACATATCGGGCAACGAATAATTACATCTTCGGTACTCATATTTTTTGCTCCAAAATAATCCTTATTGTAGTTAATAAAGAATCATCGCTATTAAGCTAAAATAACCTTTCGAAATTATCAAATTTTATTTACAAAGAAGGATATCATTTATTAGATTCATTTAACAAGATAATTTGGTGGGTTAAACTATGAAAAAAGTGCTATTAACGGGCTTTGACCCCTTTGGTAAAGACAAAATAAATCCTGCTTTAGAGTTAATAAAAAAGATGGCAAAAGAAGAAATCCCGGATGTAGTATTAACAACGATTAGATTACCAGTTGTCTTTGGGGAAGCAATTGCTGAATTAATTTCAGCTATTGAAAAAACAAAGCCTGATTTGATCCTATCTCTGGGACAAGCTGCGGGAAGAATGGTAGTCTCAATTGAGAGAATTGGTTTGAATATGAATGATACTGATCATGCAGATAATGCAAATAATAAACCAAGAGATGAATTAATTGCTGACAATGGTCCCGCAGCCTATTTCACAACTATTAATGTTAGAAAAACTTATCAAGAAATTAAGAAAGCAAGTATCCCTGTAAGTATCTCAAATTCAGCTGGAACATTTGTTTGTAATAACATAATTTACGGAGTTTTGCATCACCTTGCTAGCAATAATCAAAATCACATTAAATATGGGTTCATTCACATACCTTATCTACCATCCCAAGCAGCAGAAAAAGCAAGACCCTTCGCATCACTACCGTTGGAAATTCTAGAGAAAGCTGTCCGCATTGCAATTAACGTTAATATTTAATTTTTAAAAGAAAAATGGGAGAATATTGTTACTTTATACGTTCAGTGTAACAATAACCTGTTCAGCAGAAACTCCTATCACAACATCTCCGGGAGCCAATGGAGCAGAATAAATATAGGTGCCATTGTAAAGATCTGCTGTTGCAGCAGCATTGACGGTTACTTGCGAGTACCCTAGATAAGTAATTCCATAAACTGTTTCATAATAGAAATCAATAATCGCATTAGTTGCTGTATTTGTGTAAGAAAGGGTATAGTTGACATTATAGCTTAATTGGGTTACAATAGACATGTAGTTGCATTCCATATAAACATCAATGTCACCCCTGAAAGACATACGTCCATTAGTACTTACTAATTCAACTGGAAGAACAGCGGGAATTAATTCATCTATCTCGAAAACAGCAATATATCCCTTACTCAGCATTTGTACTTCTGCAAAATCAAGCCAATCTTGTAAGATAAGCCCTGCAGTATTATTGCTATCAATTATAGTAGCAGGTTGAGAGAAATTCGCTAACATAGATATGACATAAGCGTTTGTTTCCGTTCTAAAATTATCAAATGTTGATTGGAATTCTTCTATTTCCAGTCCTTCTGTGTATTGGGTTCGGTTTAATTCGTAAACAATATTGATAAAAGATAACATGTAGATTGTCATAATTACAGCGCAAACCAGAAAGATTTGCCCTCTTTTGTTATCTTTCATGAATTGTTTGATTTTGTTGCGTTTCATTTTTTCACCCAACCAATCGCCATAATTCTAAATGAATCATTCTGTACTGATTCAAGATTGTATCATATCCAAACAGAAAGTAATCAGTAGCTCCAACTGATGCATCAGCTGGCGGTATTCTTTCCCAGTATAAACTGAAAATATTCGTTCCAGCATCATCTTCAACCGATAATCGCCAGAAGACATTTTCAGGCAAAGCACTATCAATACTATCAGCAAGTTCTGTTGTCATTAAATTATAAACTAGAGGTTTCAAAGTTCCTGCACTATTCAAAGATTCGAGAGTGTTGTATCCTATTTCAGATAAATTATCTGGGTAGGTTTTATCTGTAGAAAATTCAACTTGATAAATAGCAATCATCAATAATATTAGCACAGATAATGCTATGAAGACTTCTATTAGGAATAGTTGTCCTTTCTTTTTGTGTCGAATTTTTAACTTAGATATTGGGGCCATACGTATAACACCGCCTTGAATAAGCATTCCTTAACAACAACAATTTTTTCAATTTTCACGATTTGCTTATTATCTGGCATCAAATCAGCACCGTATACAGTGCTAAATTGCTCACTTAATTGTGAAGGATAAACAAACACCTTTCTCTGGAAACCAGAAATTGAATCTGCAGTTACTAAAGAAACACAAGTACCATTTGTTGGGATTCTTAGATCAAAGGTTTCAGTAGTACTTGGACTACTGACTGTTGATGACTCATTACCAAATTGCTCATTTCCTTCAGTATAAGGATATAAAACAATTGCACTTAAACTGACTAGCGAACCCACAAAAGATGTTTGAATATTTGCTAATCCATTATTTGAAATGTTCTCTTGAACAATAAATTGCAATCCGAAATTAGTTTCGGTTCCTATAACAACCTCTTCGATATCAACTGCATAAATCCCAATCTGACTTTGCGCAAAAACAACCAACGTAAAATGTCCGTCTGGTAATACAGCAACTCCTGTTGGAAAACTCAAATCTAAAATACCAGAAGTATCTGTTTGGGATTTCTGGGTAAAAACAACTGTACTATTTGGTGCTACTACAAAACTCCAAACAATGCAATCTCCAATTGATGTTGTAATATTGATGCTACCAATTGGTTGAGACAGAGTCAACGATGCGCTAACATCAAATAGTGACTCAAGACTTAATTGAAAACCAATTTTGTTTTCTAACGACATATTCTGTTTCAGATTTTCATAACTCAGACTAAACAACGCATGCGGATTTATCCGAGAAATCTTGTTTGCATCTAAACTTGTGGTACTAATCTCTCGCAAGCCAAAGGAATTAAATTCTGTACTATATTTGTACTCCCAATCATTGGGATACCCTGTGCTTGAAAAAAATACCTCTGAGACTTGATTAGCAGAGGATTCAAAAGCTCTGTTATCTAAATTTTGATATTTTGGTTCTAGAAAATTCAGCGATAATACAATTACTTCTGCAAACATAATCATGAAAATAATCATTGCGAGAGCAAAATCGACTCCTTGTATCTGCCCTTTCTTATTTCGCCAAATATTTCTTTTCATTGGGGATCCACCAATCTAACGTTTAATATAATCTCAAAAGTATCATGGTTTATTTTTGCTATAATTATGTGATTATTTAAGTTCTAAAACCTTTTCGCTTGTGGTATTTAGTCTAGTGAACAGAGCAATATGTATTTTTTCACTTCTTATAAAAAAATCAATAATAAACTCATTTAGTATCCACAAACATAGAATTTATTTAGCATAAACATGTAAATGTAAGCACTATTAGAATCCCTATAGGGGATAACATGGCAATAATTATTTATTTGTGAAATTTCATATCACATTTAAGCGAGGAATAAACAATATGCCTAAGATTCCACAAAAAACTCAAACAACGATTTGGGTTATCTCCATATCTATAGGAGTAGCAATGGGTGTTATTGCTGCTTTAATTTTTGCTAACGTATTTAATCTTCATGAAAATATAACCGCAAGTGACTTCATAGCAATTGGTATATTACTTACGATTGCTCCTCCATCTGTTGCATTTTTCATTGATAATAATTGGAGAACTGGTATTGATACTAACTTGCCAAATCTATTGAGAGACATTGCTGACGCTCAAAGAACAGGATTATCCCTACCAAGAGCAGTTACGGAATCATCCAAAAGAAACTATGGTCCTTTAACACCTGAATTACAGAAAATGGCCGCGAAAATTTCTTGGGGAATTCCCTTTGATCAAGCGATGCGTTCGTTTACAGAAACTGCTGATACAGAATTAAATAACCGTGCTGCTATTCTAATTCTTGAAGCACAGAGATCAGGTGGAGTTATAGAAGATATATTTGATTCAGCACAGAAACATGTTGAAGACATTCTAGCGCTGAGAAAAGAAAGATTAGGACAAATGAAACCGTACATATGGATTATTTATGCAGCTTTCATCATTTTCTTGTTAGTAATTGTAGTGCTATTTAATACATTCTTTTACCCGATGGCGGAGATGTATACGGAATTCCAAGGGAATCAATTTGCAAATATGGGACTGAATCCCCAAGTCTTAGAATCGTACAAAATCTTGTTTCTCCACATGACTATAGTTGAAGGATTATTCAGTGGACTTGTAGCAGGAAAAATGGGTGAAGGAAAAGCAAAATCAGGATTAAAACATTCCTCAATCATGGTTTTAATTGGTTGGATAACATACAAATTAACCATAGAACTCCAGCTGATAGAGATAAACATGTGAAAACACGGTGGTCGAACACTTGGCTAAAATAGAACAAGAAGTAAAGGAAATGAAAACAGCGATTACAGAGCTAGAAGGAAAAATTGACAAATTGCAGTTTTTCCTTGTCCAGATTATGAATAAAGTAAGTGAAGAAGGAGATCAAGCTTCAAGTGGATCTACAACAGGTGCTGCACCGGGAGGATCTATCTCAGTAGATATTACTCCCTTGGAAGAACGTCTAGACCAGCTCTCAAAAACTATGGTTTCTAAAGCAGACCTGGAACCAATTACTCAAGCACTGAATAGCATGTATGATGAGCGAGTAAAGGAAGCGGAAGATACAATTGATAATGTAACAGTACTCTTAGAGAAAGGATTAGCATTAACAGAGTTAACGGCTTCTTTGAAGGAAATAGAAGCTCACCTTCAAGAATTGATTGCCCCACCAAAGTAATAGTTACCAAGTCTAAAACAACATTGTTTTTCCTCCTTTAATATCTTCTTTTTCAATAATTTTTTAATGAGGGAACTCTGTTTTTTCTTATTGAACTCAGGAACGATGATTGGAAATGAAAAAAACTACACTCAGAACTGAAAAGGGGTTAATTGAAGTGGAACTAAGTATAGAAAATAATCAAATGACCAAACTAAAAATCACAGGTGACTTTTTCATCTATCCTGAGGAAGCATTAGAAATTATTGAACAAGAGTTATTGGGTATTACGATAGATAAGGAACAACTCAAAAACAAAATTGAAGGAATCTATAAGGAACAACAAATATCAACACCCGGAATTACAATTAATGATTGGGTAACAGTAATTTTGAAAGCCAAAAATCTTTAAACATATTTAAAAACGCTATCAAAAATTTATCAATAATTATCTTAGAAGAGTGGGCTAGTGTGAAAATAACTTTCGAGTTCAAAGGATCGATTTTTGGTCAAAAAGAGAAAATTGTCTTGACATTGAAAGATAATCTTTCAGTTTTAGCTGCTCTTAAAGAGTTAGCTTCACAAATACCATCACTTGAGACGTTACTCTTCAAAGAAGATTCATTACGTAATGATATCCTTGTATTTGTTGATAGAACAGATGTAATAACTATGAAATTGCTTGCTGTGTCTTTAGAAGACGGACAACAAATCACTGTCTTACCACTTGCTCATGGCGGTTAAAAGTAGACGAATAAAAGGAGAGCTTGATTAAGATGAGCTTGATAGAGAAAATTTCGAATTTAATGACAAATCAAAAAAAGATAAGAAATATTGCTCTAGTTGCTCACATAGATCATGGAAAAACAACTCTGTCGGATTCTCTACTTGTTTCTGCAGGCATTTTAGCTCCATCTATAGCGGGAGAAGCACGTGCCTTAGATTTTTTGCCAGAGGAGCAAAGACGCGGTATAACTATGAAGACCGCGAATATTTCATTGATCGTCAAAAAAGAAGATGAGGAATTCTTAATTAATTTAATTGATAGTCCTGGTCATGTTGATTTTTCGGGTAAAGTTGCACGAGCATTACGAATTGTAGATGGAGCAATAGTAGTTATAGATGCTGTAGAACAAGTTATGGCGCAAACGGAGACAGTTATTAGACAATGTGTAACTGAAGGCGTTAAGCCGATTCTCTTCATTAACAAAGTAGATCGTTTAATCAATGAATTAAAATTAACCCCAAACCAAATTTCAGAGAGAATTGAGATACTTTATAATAATTTTAATGCCTTGGTAAAGAAGTTTTCAAAAAATTCCTCTGTGCCAAAGTGGCGTAGCTCAACAAGAGACGGAAGTGTGGTATTTGGTTCAGCTCTTCATCGCTGGGCAATTTCAATTCCAATTGCTAAAGAGACTGAAATAACATTTGATCAAATTGTTGAGTACTATTCAAAAAATGAAATTGAAACTTTGCAACAATTATTACCAATAGAGAAACCCTTGATTGATATGATTATTAATCACCTCCCTGATCCGATAACTGCTCAGAAATATAGAATTCAGAATATTTGGAAAGGAGATTTAACTTCTAGCGTTGGAAAGGCGATGATTAATTGTCAAACAGAAGGAGAAGATATACCTTTAGTTTTTGGTTCAACAAAAATTTTGATGGATAAACATGCGGGTCAATTAGTATTAGGACGTATTTTCTCCGGGATACTAATGGAAAAGACAAACGTTATACTCCTAAATACGAAAGAACCTAAGAAAATACAAAATATATATGTCTTTATGGGAGAGGATAAAAAACGATTAACTCAAGTTCCTGCTGGTAACACTGTAGCAATCTCAGGTCTAGGTGAAATAAATCCAGGGGAAACACTCGTAAGTATAAATCAAAAAGAAATGTTGCCTTTTGAAGAAATAAAATATCTTGCTAGTCCCGTTGTTACCGTTGCAATAGAACCAGAAATGCTTCGTGACTTACCACAACTCAAGAAAGTTCTCAAGCGATTTGACTTGGAGGATCCAAATCTTCTCATAAGAATTGATGATCAGTCAGGTGAAATCCTCTTAATGGGATTGGGAGAATTACATCTTGAAACAGTAGTTAATGATGTTTCCTTATTGGTTAAATGCACCTCCTCATCACCTCTTGTCATTTTTGTTGAAAGAATTAGTAAACCAAGTGGAGAAATATCTCGAGATGAATTTGGCTCTAAAGTAAGATTACTCGTAGAATCTAATACAGAAGATAAAACCCCACCACCATCAGTTGGCGAGGAAATCGGGGATTACATTGAAGGCTTAAGCCAATATAAAAATGAAATTGTTATTAAGAAATCTATAATAAACAAATTTTCAAAAGAAGCGATTGAGAATATTTTAGTAGGAATAAAAAGTGCATTGATTTCAGGACCAATCTTTTCTAAACCAGTTGCTGGTGTTCGAATCATAATTAGAGATTTCGAAGCTACTGAGGGTGAGAAATTCGAGCACACTGTACCTTTACTAAGAAATTCTGTGTGGGACGCCTTACGCAAAGGAGAAATCGCTACCCAAGAACCAATCTATAAGATACAAATCACAACCCCTGCAATGTACCTAGGAAAAGTAACTTCGGTAATCAACAAAAGAAGAGGGGATATAGTTGATGTTAGGTCTGATCAAGATCTCATCATAATTTCAGGGAGTTTACCAGTCGCTGAATCTTTCAAAATAGATCAAGATTTACGATCTGATACTGAAGGAAGAGCATTTTGGCAAATGTCCTTTGAACGATACGAGATTATCTCAGAAACTCGCTTAGATGAATATAAACAAAAGCAGTAAAAGATTAACTACAAAATAGGAATCGTATAAGCTACTAATTGACTATCTTTTTAAACTTAAAAAAAAAGATATTAGATGACAAATATAAATTATTCTCAAGTATGGTGAAGAACAACGTGCGACGAATTAAAGACGATCTTGGTAGAACAGTAGATGCAGAAGACAACTTAGCGAAAATGATTATGATTGAGCAAGGGATTGACGCTGCTTATGAAATCGAAGAACCTGTTTCACGAAGTTATGCATTTTGTGATTGCATAATAGCTATTTCTGAATTTGCTAGGGAAACAAGTAACTTTGAAACGCTCGAAAGAACTCAACCATTACTTGAACAAATAACAAATAAAGGTGCAACAGCAAGAGCTTTATGTTATCTAGCAGTAGTCCTCTCTTCACTAAATCATGAAGAAGAAGCTGAAAAAGCACTTCTTGATTCTATAAAATGCGCTTCAGAAATAAGAGATGACTTTGATCGAAGAGACGCTTTACTTGACATTGCTACTTCTACTGCTGACATGTCATTTTTATTGAATAAACGTAGATTAGTTAATTTAGGCTTACAATTTCAGGATCAATTAACAAAAGGACAAAAAGCATATCTCTTTGGCTATCTCTCACAGGTTCTTCCATCCGAAGAAGGCACTCAATTAATGAGAGAAGCAATGAATATAGCAAGTCAAATAAAAGATCCAATTACAAGATCCAAAGTTTCATTAGAACTAGCAACTCTTCTAACAAGTAGTGCAAAACCACTTGAAGAATAAAAAGTTAAAATCATTAGAAATAATCGAAAAATCTCACTACTTTTCTTCCTTCTTTAGGGGTAAAGATAATTTTAAAGAAATTAGCAATGTCATGTTGATCAATTGGTTTTTTTCTCGATTGAGTTTTACGACGTCGAAGTGCCTCTAATATTTTCTCTTCAGTTGCTTCTCCATCAATTTCTACAATGCTATAACAAGTACCTATAGCGTGCACATGATGTGCATCGGAACCACCAACTTCGCTGAAACCATTATGCTTGAACGCTACTTTAGCCATTATATTTGGAAAATTAAGAAAAATCTTAGCGAATCCATTGTAGAATTCCATGGCATCTGCTTTTAATGTATAAGCCTTCCATCCAACACTATTGTGAGACATAAATGGATGAGGGATAATCGAAACACCACCCAAATCACTGATAAATTCTATAGTTTCTTCAGATGGTTGATTTGGAGGAATTTCCTCATTAATACCATAAGCGATAATATGACCATCAGCAGTATCGACTTCAACACCTGCTAAATAGATCTTCTCTTTGTCTTCAGCTTTTAACATCTCTGTTACTTTTTTAGCAAAAGCGAAATCATTATGAGTTAGTAAACCCGCCCCATCAAGTCCTCTTGAACGTAAGACACCAGGAATTTGTTGGTATTTCACACGCTCATCTACGTGAACATGAAAATCAATAGCAATTTGTATTTTTTCTGAGGACATAATGTATCAAATATTAAGAATCCCTATTAGAAATTTTTCACTATTCTCTTGAAATAAAGTTGGATTTTAAGAGGGAAAATCTTTTGAGTAAGCACTGTGTTTTTATTATACCTTTTAAGGAGGGTACTAAACATATGGTCATTAAAGTACTAGAAATCATTGGAAGTTCCCCTAAGAGTTGGGAAGATGCAGCAAATGTTGCTGTAAAAGAAGCATCAGAATCTATTCGTGGAATATCTGGTGTTGATGTAATTAATTTGACAGCCGTTGTAAAAGACGGAAAAATAGTCAAGTACAAAGCTTGTTGTAAAATTGCTTTTTCAGTAGAATGATTTACAAAGCAATAATAATTAAATGCGGAGTGACAATTCCGCAATTCTTTTCTCTTTTTATTTTTCAATTTGGAAGCAATACTTTAAGTTATCTCTCTACAGTTGTGTTTTTAGTTTGAAGATATTTGGAACACTGGGTGCTTGATGTATGCCGAAGTTCAAATTAGCAAAGAACTTAACTCCAAAAGGTGATCAACCAAAAGCGATCAAAGCTATAGTTGATGGTTTTAAAAAAGGCTTAAGTCATCAAGTACTGAAAGGAGTTACAGGCTCGGGTAAAACATTCTCAGTTGCAAATATTGTAGAGAAATTACAATTACCCACACTTGTTTTGTCACCAAATAAAACCCTTGCAGCTCAACTTTGCTCAGATTATAGAAGATACTTCCCTGATAGCGCAGTCGAGTACTTTGTATCATTCTACGATTACTATCTCCCAGAAGCTTATGTTCCCAGGACAGACACCTATATTGGCAAGGAGACTAGTATTAATGAAGAAATTGAAAAAATGAGGCACGCTACAACTCATGCTCTTGCCACGAGAAATGATGTTATAGTCGTTGCTAGTGTTTCTGCAATTTTTGGTTTAGGTCCACCTCAAGCATATCGTACTATCTTTAATCTTGAAAAAAATATGAATGTAAAAAGAATGCAAATTCTTAGAAGATTAGTTGCTTTACAGTATGAGCGAAATGATTTCGAATTGAAAAGAGGAACATTTCGAGCAAAAGGTGATACAATAGAGATTTTCCCACCTCATTCTGATAAGACAACTATTCGCATTGAAATGTTTGGAGATACTATTGAAAAAATAACAGAAAACGAATACCCAACTGGGAAAAAGCTGAACGAAATAAACTCGTTTAATGTTTTTCCAGCAACTCATTATATGACTGAAGAGGAAA
>JAGMDP010000240.1 GCA_023128635.1 Candidatus Heimdallarchaeota archaeon
TTCAGTCTCAGATTCATCTAGATTAAATAGAAGAATGTGTAATTTGTTTTGTCTGATTCTAAAGGAAGAAACTCTGATCATTGGATTTTCAACTGAGAATATCGTTTTAGTTAGATCTATTTTTGGTTCTGATTTCTCAAAGGTTATGCATTTTGATGGTAGTGCAAACACTTCCGAATGATCCGCAGTAAAAGTGAGTGGATTCACTTTGTTGTGATAAACAACTCCATAGTTGAAAGTATATTCCACATTCATTTCCTGTGCACCAGGAGTTGCTAGAAATGGTCCGGCATGCAAAGGTCTTTCAGGATAATCCATCCGAGAGAGATAACCTGTTGCTCTAATAAGAGTTAATGCTAAACGAGTTTTACTTGCCAATTCCACTTCTGGTAAGCCCTTATTGAAAAGAGTGAAAGAAGCTTGTGATTTTTCATCATCTACACGTGTGAATCGTTTTTGAGCTTGAATACCTGATGGTTGTTCAAAAAATTCTTCATATTTTGGTGGATTTCCTTGTCGCTTTACAACTCCAAAATGAGTTGATGTTAAAGTGTGATCAGATTCAAAAGGTGAATCAAAACAAATACGCAAACGATGATCTTTTGCTGTATTTGTTAGAGTGGTTGTAATGTCAATCCGTGGAATATCTCGATAAAACCGGAAAATAGTCTTCACAGGAATTTTAGCTGAACCGGTTCTTTTCTCTCTTTTTTCATCAACTTCAAAATATGTATCAATAATCAGTTCTTGTTGAACATCACAGAATAGTGGTCCAATATTCACTATTTTTCTCTTTACTTTAGAAATCTTAGAATTGGCTGGTTCCACTCTACCAAATGTGTACTCATCTCCTCTGTCTCCATAGTCTTCAAAACAGTGTTGTTGTTCATACAGTGTATTTGTTGTTTTATCTAAGATATCCAAAGTTCCATTTCTATTGAAGGTAATCTTATAAAACTGATTAATTATTGTGTTTTTACTTGCTTCAAATTGTGGATATACTTCTTTTCTAGTTCCTTTTTCTTTTAATTGTAACTTATTAAAACTCCAAGTTTTCAAAGGTAAAAGAGAAATAAAGGATTGTTCGGACCCGAATGTTACTTTTATGTGATACTGTTGATATTTCTTACTATCAAGCATTTCATTTACTTGCTCAATCATCTCTTGAGGATTAAATTCACCTATTGGTTCTTCTCCACAAATAATCGTGACGTTACATGTTTTCGGATCAGAGCTTTCAGAGATGAAAGCTTCATTTATGTAAATGTCCATTAATTTTCTCCCAGGAAGCATTTTCAATCCTGATCTAATCATGAATGGCTTCATTGTACCCTCAAAGAATATTCTTTCAGTTGATTTCAAAGGTTGGATTTCAAACTCATTACCAAACTGATCTTCAATTGCTTTTATTTCGTATTTTGCTGATATGTTGAACTCAACAAGATTAGGAATTTCAGAGCTGTTTGTTGGATTAAAAGCAAGTAAGGATGATTCTTTGCTATCTTTTCTATTTTTATGAATGTGTTCAATTGCTTCACTTATTTGATTATTAGCTATATCCTCTGCCCAATAATATCTGGCCTTCATTTCTTCATGAGTCTGATCAACGGAGCAACCGCAAATCGAATCATGAGGTTGGTTTTTCAATAACCATTTCCATGCTAAATTTAGGTAGGATACAGGATAATCCAGTTGTTTTCGTAAGTGTAGGTACGCATGAATTGGTTCTGCAAAATGAACAAGTAGATCCTCAATTTTATTATCCCATTGTTTAATCCACATTCTTGCAGAATAAGTATCTTGCAGAAGTGGAGCTCGAACAGAAGATCGAAATTCTCCAGAGTAAATTGGCGCTGGATAATTTTCTTTCACCATTGTCTTTTTCAATTG
>JAGMDP010000241.1 GCA_023128635.1 Candidatus Heimdallarchaeota archaeon
TGTTGTATTTACGTAAACAACTACAGGGACTTCTTTTCCATGTTTCTCTCGCGCAGCTTGAATAATATCAGGTGAGCATTGACTTGCCATAGGACAACCAGCATTAGCATTAGGAATATAGACAGTTTTTTTTGGATTTAGAATTTTGGCAGTTTCCGCCATAAAATGTACTCCAGCAAAAACTATGAAATTAGCGTCTTCTACATCTCGAGCAGCTTGGCTTAAACCCAATGAGTCACCAACAATATCCGCTACATCTTGTACTTCTAACTCTTGGTAATAATGAGCAAGAATAACAGCATTTTTTTCTTTCTTTAATGCTAAAATCTCTTCAGAAAACTTCGCAATTTCTTCTTTAGAGAATTTCTTTTTGAGCGCTCTGACAGTCATTTGTAGATTTCCATTCCTTGATGTTGTACAACCTATGTTCGATGCTTATAGCAATTAAATTCTTTGCTAAATATACTAAATAAAAAATTGAAACAAAAAAAGGATAATAGGAAGTAATCAAAAAAGGAGTTAGACCTTTGCCATACGAGCGATTACTTCATCAACAGCAGCAATTAAGCCATCTGTATTACGAGATTCGAGCTCTTTGATCTTAGCACGATATTCCTTTTCAGTAAATTCTTCTACAGAATAGCGAGCGAATATTTCTTCCTTCAAAGAAGCGATCTCTTCTTTTTCATCAACTAAATTACGTCTAAATTGTTTTAGTCTTGCTTCCTCATCGTCAACTTGTGCTTTTACAGCTTTTTCTTTCTCTTTGTATTCTTTCTTCAAACGATCGTGAGTTGATTCTTGAATGCGTCCTTCCTCAAAAATCTCTTCGAGTTTTTCTTGGCGTTCTCGCATCTCAACAACATCAGCAACAAGATTCAACAAGGACAGAGAGGACATTACTTTGCGTTTCTCTTTGATTTCTTTTTTAAACTTCGCAATATCAGCAGTTAATTTCTTAGAGTCAGAATTATACTCTTTTTCAGTAATTTCTTCTTCAACCCTGAATTTAATTTCAAGAGTATCTTTTTCTTTACTTAATTCCTCAATCTTTTTCTGGAGAGGAATTATCTCTGATAAAATTAAAAGTGACTCTTCTTCTTCCTTGGTAAGTTCTACCTTTACCGATGTAGGTTCTGGTTTGTATTCATCCGTTGACTCTTCGTCATATCTCTCCTCTTCTTCCAAAACCGCTGGCTTCTTAGCTTTTTCTAACTTGTTCCCACAGGATCGACAAAACTTCGCACCAGGTATTGCTCTTGCTCCACATTTTGCACAGTATTTAACCATGTAAATTCCACCGTCAATTAAATTGTATGTTATTTATACTGTAGTGTACTATTATTTATTGTTATTTTAATACTCTTTTCTGAAAAGAATAAATGAATGTTTTAATAGTTCAACAGTTGTTTTTATTATTAAATAGTTTAAAAATTAGATAGTGAGTTAATAAATCATTCATTCATATGAGGAAAAACGCAAATTCACCCTAACAGAATGCTAATATATTTATCCAAGAAAATAAAATTTACCAGAAAGATTTGCATAAAGTGGGACCCTTAAAGGAAGAGGCAATCGTAAGAGAAGTGCAATTATGGTAGAACAAAAAGATAATGAGAAATCATCAGTCTCTTTGAATGGAGAAACCGATTTAGAGGGAAAGATGATTATTGATTCAACCGGAGAGGTAATTGGTAAATGCAAAGCGGTTAGCATAGGTGATGATGGACAAATAGGCCTTGCTTTTGAAACAGAAATAAATGGAAAAGCAGTTACTCCTTCTAAGACTATTCCATATAGTGCGATCAGCAAAATTACAGATATAATTGAATTAAGAGTACCAATTAGTATTAAAGTTGCACAATCTGCAGAAGAAATTCAAGAATTGACAGAGGAAGAGAAACAAGTAGTTGCAGAGGAACCAGAAGACTTAGAGGAGATTAAGGAAGAAGAACAAGCAATAGTTATTGAAGATGATGACATAAAGGAAATAGCGGATAAGAAAGAAAGCACAGAAGCTGAAATCCCAATTAATGTTAAGCTTCCATTCGAGATTGAGAAACTCATTGGAACAACTACTGTGGAAACAACACAGGCAGATGCGACAGAGCAATTATCCAAAACACTTGAAGAAGAAGTTGTATTGGATAAGAAAGGAATTGTAGCGAAAGAACAAATTGTTAGCACATCACTAAGGGTAAAAGATCTCATGATTGGTTTAGAAGAATCAATTTCAAAACTAGAGGCATTGTTTAAGCTTTTATCAGATGGGAATGCGCACACAAAAATTGAAGCAATAAAAGCTCTGACTGTTTTATCCAAAATTTCTCCAGAACTAGGTTTGAGTCTAATCCCAAAAATGATGCAATTAAGTGATGAATCTCAACAAGATGTACGATTAGTTGTTGCACAACAATTTGAAGTTCTAGGGGAAAACAATCCAGAGTTGTTTAAAGGATACTTTCTAGAAATCTTAGAGATTACATACGAGGAACCTCTTGAGGACATACGAGAGCATTTAGTTAAATCCTTACATGATATAGCCATTCAAACACCTGAGATTTGTTGTGAAGAATTAGAAGAATTCATAGAAGAAGTAATTATAGGTAAAAGAGTGCCAGAAGTTCCAGCGAAAATCCTGCATGACGTTACACTTAAGGTTGTTTCAGGGAGCTTTCAATTAACTAGGATTGCTATAAAAACAAGATTAAAATTCATAGCAAAAAATAACAAACTAGCTCAACGCTGCGCTGAAGAACTAGAAGATTACAATGCAACGCTAATAGGATTGACAATAATTGAGTCATTCAGTATCGAAGAAGGAGAAAAATTACTGAAGAGTTCAAACTTTAAAAAATTAGGACCCATTTTTGTAGAAGTAATTCAAGAGATGTTAAAAGCATACAAAGAAGGATCATTTGGGCTTTTAGAAAAAGTGGTCGATAAAAAAATCGAAATCCCCAATTCAGTAATTGAAAGATTTTATGAGATAAAAGTTATTAAAACGTTACAAGGTGTCAAAAACGTTCCAATGGACGTATTTCTTGAAAATTCATATGTCACTCCTGAAGAAGCTGAGGAAATAATCTATCGACTAATAGTTCAAAAAAGAATTAACGCAGCAATTACAATGAATAATGGTCGAACCTTTATTACTACAGTTGGCCTT
>JAGMDP010000242.1 GCA_023128635.1 Candidatus Heimdallarchaeota archaeon
TTATTTTAGTAGATTTAGTTGGTTTGATGCTTGTAGAAATTCCATGATTTCACTTGTTGTTTTTACTAAATCTTCAACTGAGAGTTCTCTTACTCGACTTTTTGCAAAGCTCAAACTTTCATCTAATTGTTTTTTAAATGTAATTCTTTCCGCTTTAGGAATAATTCTTTTGAAGTAATCATATAGAACAGAACAAACGAGTTTATTTTTCGTGTTGAAAAGAATTCTCGAGGTAATTCTATAGTACTTTTTTGAAATAGGTAATTTCTCTTTTTTTAATTTAATTTGAACTAACGCACTATCAACTTTTGGCATTGGGAGGAAGCAATTACGAGGGACCCTCTCGAGTATCTCAACTTCAGCCTGAAATTGCAAATTAGCTGACAACCGAGAATAATCATCTGTTCTTGGTTTTGCCACCATTCTTCGAGCAAATTCATATTGATACATTAAAACCGCAAGATCAAAATCATAATCAAGTAATCTGAAAGTTATCGGAGAAGAAATGTGGTAGGGAAGGTTTGCAATAAACTTAGTTACTTTTGGATATTCAAGTTTTAAAGCATCACCTGCTAAAATTGTAACATTATTATGAGATTGGAATTTCCTTTTGAGATAATCAGCAAGTTTTCTATCATATTCAATCGAGTACACTTTCCCAGCAGCTTTAGCTAATTGCTCAGTTAGTAATCCAGTTCCTCCGCCAATCTCTAATACAATATCCTCTTCTGTAAGATTAGCGTATTTGATTTGACGATTTAGAACAGCTTTATTGATCAGAAAATTCTGACTTAGACTTTTTCTTGGAGAAATTCCTGCTTGTAGTAAAGCATCTCGAGTCTTTATTATTAATTCACTCATATCAAATAATCATAGAACGATAACTCATTATAAGACCTTTGAACAATCAGCAAATCAAAAGCAAATTAGCAATAAAAAAAAACAAAAGATGGTAAGTAAAGAATTACTTACCTTTTATGAGATTTATTTTAATTGTGCTTTGATCTTTGCAGCTGCTTCTTCTCTGAGTGGTCTACGCAAGACTTTTCCTACTGGACTTAGTGGTAATTCTTTGCGATATTCGAATTCCTTTGGCACTTTATATGGTGCTAAAACAGATTTGCAATATGCTTTGAGTGTTTCATAGTCGTGTTCGGGTGCTCCTTCAGCAGCAACTAATACAGCTTTTATAACCTCATTTAGACTTTCGTCTTTGAATGGGATTACAGCAGCGATTGCGATATCTGGATGATCAATTAATGCTGATTCAACATCTAGTGGCCAAACTTGATAACCAGAGGTAAAAATACAATCTTTCAAACGATCAACGATCGTGAAAAATCCTTTTTCATTCATTTTTACTACATCTCCGGTTTTCAGCCAACCGTCTTTAGTTAAAACATTTGCAGTTTCCTCAGGTTTCTTCCAATAACCTTTCATCACTTGAGGTCCTCTAACTAAAAGCTCACCTTCTTGAGTTAAACCGTCATCATCGAATTCCTCTGGAATATCCTCGCCAGTGTTTATGTCAATGATTTTAGCTTCTGTGTTTGTAAGTGGCAAACCTATTCCAAATGCGCGTAATTTTACATCTATAGGATTAGCATGTGTTACGGGTGAAGCTTCTGATAATCCATATCCTTCAACAAGTAGAGCACCAGATTTTTCTTCAAAGTTTTCCATGACACTTACATGAAGTGCACTTCCACCTGATATACCACATCTTAAGGAAGACCAATCATATTCAGAGACTTTAGGGTGTTCAGCAATTTTTTGATACAATGTTGGAACTGCCATGAAGAAATGTATCTTGTGGTCTTGGATGGTTTTCATAACTACTTCTAGTTTTCTTGGATCAGGAATGAGAGATATACACCCTGCAATACTCATAGGCCAAAGGAATGAAGTTGTTAAGCCAAAAATGTGTGAAAGTGGTAATGCAGCAATAAAGGTGCTTTGAACTCCAGAAATTGTCCCACCAATCCATTCCATCCAATAGTCTAAAACGACTGTTTGGGATACTAGATTGTAGTGAGTTAGCATTGCAGCTTTTGGTGTTCCTGTTGTTCCACCAGTATATTGCAAAGCTGCTAAATCTACTTTTGGTTTTAATTTGATCTTGATGTCTTTCTCGGCTCCATTTTTCACAAGATCCTTGTAAATTAAATCCCCTTCAATTGGTTTTGGATTCTTTCTAGCAATTACATTTTTGTAAAGGAATCCTTTTAGTGAACTTAATCCATCTGCAACTGAAGAAACGATTAAGTGTTTTAGTTTGGTCTTTTTTTGAATTGGTCGAATTCTGTCCAAGAACAAATCATGTGTTATCAAAGCTTTTGATCCACTATCTTTCAATTGAAACAAAAGTTCTTTTGAAGAAGCAAGAGAGCTTAAAGCTACAACAGCACCACCTAAAGAGAGGATACTAATGTAACTATGAACATATTGAGGACAATTAGCCATCAATATTGCTACACGATCACCTTTTTTGATTCCGAGTTCTGAAAGTGAATTAGCCAATTTTTTGATTATTTTGGCAGATTCATCATAAGTAAACGTTCTACCTTGAAAATGTAGAAAAGGTGATTTACCTGCTTTTTCAACTGAATCGAAAAACATGGAAGCTAAATCTTTATCTGCTGGAATATCAATCTCAGCGGGTATTTTGGGATGATATAATGTTTGCCAACGAGTCATAATAATGATCTCCTGATGAGATTTAAACATTTTATATGATAAAACTCAGCTATTATTTTTATCTCTTTTATATACAGAGGATTATTAAACATTCTTGTTTCTTAAGGACAAAAACATATAAAAGATTTAGCAAATTCTGGATTTTAATTAGTGAATTTAGATTCAAGAATTCGTAGAATTCTTTTACTTGTATCAATATAACCATATAATTT
>JAGMDP010000243.1 GCA_023128635.1 Candidatus Heimdallarchaeota archaeon
CTTGATTTACCAAGTCTATACATTAGCATTTGTGAAGAATACAATCAGATGAAGAATGCCAAGTATTTTTCTGATGTTCTAAACGATCTAGAGAAAATAGCGATCATATCTCTGCACAATGTTGAGAGAGATATTTTTCTAACACTCTCTGACATACCAGCAAATCAATTAGCAATGTATTTGGAGAAGAATCTAAAACAAAAAAGAAGAGACAAACCATACTTTCTTTAATAAAGTTTTAAATCTAAGAATTGATAGCAAATTGTTTAAAACCTAGTGAAGTATTTTGATAGTAGATGACAATGGAAGAATACGATATAATTTCAATTGGTGGCGGACCTGCTGGTTTGACAGTAGGATTGTATGGTAGTCGATACGGATTGAAAACTTTAGTCATTGAAAAGAAAATATTTGGGGGAGCAATGGCAATTTCACCCCTTATCGAAAATTACCCTGGGATGGAACCGATCAAGGGTACAGATTTAACTAATCGATTTAAGCAGCAAGCGGCTTTTTATGGTTCTGAATTAAGGGATTTAACTGATGTTTCTAGTTTAGACCCTGACGAGAAAATAATTACTTTGAATACAGGTGAACAATTCAAAGCTAAGGTCATAATATTCACAACTGGTAGTCGAGAAAGAAAATTAGGTGTTGAAGGCGAAGAAAAATACACAGGTAGAGGAGTTTCTTGGTGTGCTACTTGTGATGCAAACTTTTTCCGAAATAGGAAGGTCATTGTTGTTGGTGGAGGAAATTCCGCTGCCATTGAAACCCTTCATCTTGTTAAGATAGTTGGAGAAGTTTCCATAGTTCATCGTCGTGATCAGCTTCGAGCAGAAGATGCGTATATCAAGCAGATAGAAGCAGCGGAAGTTGGTTATCATTGGAATTCTGTAGTAAAGGAAATACTTGGTGATGGGAGGAAAGTAACTGGTGTTAAATTGTCTAATGTTAAAACTGAAGAAGAACAAGAAGTTCCTCTTAACGGTGTCTTTATTTCCATTGGTTACGATCCCAACAATGAGTTAGCAGCTGAAGCCGGTATTGAGCTGAACGAGAATGGTTATATTATTGTTGACAACAAAATGCAAACAAATATCGAAGGAATATACGCTGCAGGAGATATAACCGGTGGTCAAAAACAACTCACTGTATCAACTGGTCAAGCTACTGCTGCAACTATGAATGCTTTCCTATACATGCATGGTGGTAGTTGGTATAAATAAAGATTAAGTGTTGTTTTTTCAAACAACCTTTATCTTTTCAATTTTGTCTTTTGTTAAATTATAATAATTAATCTTGGATGGTTTTGTTTAGTTTGAAGCTCTTAGTTTCCCCTCAAAATACTTCTGAAGCAGTGGAATGCGTTAATGGTGAAGCTGACATTATAGATGTGAAGAATCCATCCGAGGGTTCTCTTGGAGCTAATTTTCCTTGGGTTATTAGAGAGATTCGTAGTATCGTCCCAATTCATATTCCACTTAGTGCTACATTAGGTGATGTTCCGTATAAACCTGGCACTGTGGCTTTAGCAGCGTTAGGTGCAGCTCATGCTGGTGCAGCATACATTAAAATCGGATTATTTGGAACTAAAACAGTGACAGAGGCAATTGAGGTTATGTCAGCTGTTACTAAAACTGTTGTCGAGTACCAATTACCTGTTTCAGTTGTTGCAGCTGGCTATGCTGAAGGAGAAGAAATCGGATGCATCAATCCTTTACTTATCCCTGAAATAGCTCATAAATCATCTTCGGATTTCGCTATGATTGATACTTGTAATAAAAAAAATAGCAAATCTATTTTCGATATTTTATCAGTTGATGATTTGAAACTCTTCATTGAACATTCTAAGAAGTGGAAATTGGGAAGCGCTTTAGGGGGTTCAATAACACTAGCACATATTCCCATTCTGAAGAAACTAAAACCAGACATCGTTGGAATTCGGGGAGCGGTTTGTGATAACAATGATAGAATTAAGGGAGAAATTCGTTCAAATCTTATAGTTGAATTTAATAAGAAACTGAAAGATCTATGATTCATTCTTCTGCGATTATTTCTTACTAATGAAAAACCGTTCTAGGATACCTCTTGCTTGTCCAAGTTCTTTATCTGTTAATTCAGGTCTTTTCCCAATATCATCACTTGTATACTTGCTTGGATCCGGAGCTCCCAAAAACATTCCTTCTGAATGAACGTTATGAATAATTTGAGATGGAAGTTTTCCTATTGGTAAGATATCTCCTTTCTTTAATCCGGAGATATTTGTTGCTATATGATATCTAGCCACACCATCAGTTACTAAACATTTCCAATTTTTCGCGTCAATATTTTCAATAGATAAGATTTCTCCACATAGAATATCTATAGCATCTGCAAAATCGTCTGAGAACCCTTTTGTGAGTCTTTCTCTTAAATTATAGAAAAAATTTCTAATGAAAATTAGAATTGCAGCTGAATTTTTTCCTTCAATCCCTCGAGTGTTCATTGTTTCTTCCCACTTTTCTGGAAAGGAATCAAAGATGTCTTTAGCAAAAACTTCGACATCGCGTAAATCTTTTGAATGTAAAATTTGTTCTATTGGTTTATAGCTCCATTTCAAACTCATTAATTTACTTTTTATTTCTTCTAACCTGGTTAGAATTTTTTGACGATTAAGTGATAGTGGAATTTTCTTATTCTGCACAAGATCAGTGAAGTATTTGGTTATCCCTTCTGCAATAATTATTCTTGAATCCGAATCAATTCCAGTCAATTTCTACACCTTTTTTCCTTTTATCTTACTATAATTTAATTTCTGAATTCTTAATAATTTTCCTCCTATCAAAATTTTGTTTTTTTCGAAGAGGGAATACTTTCGGTCAACCCTCACGGAATCGCTTTTAATACTAAGTGTAAAAGGTTTACTTAGAAATACTTCAGAAACCTAAAGCGAAACAAAAAACCATTGAATTGAAGAGGATTAATTATATATGATAACTCTTTCTATCTCCTAAGAAACGAAAGAATCATATTAAACTAGGTGTTTGATTTATTTCAGGAGAAATAGATATGTCAAAAAAGAAAGAGGAAGCGGAAAAACCTAAGAAGAGTACTTCCACCAATAAGAAAGAAGAACCTCAAACTCCACTAGACGAATTAGTGGAAGATGCTTATAAGAGTGTTTTAGAGGACGACGAGACAAAAGAAAAAGAAGTGAAAAAAGTCAAGAGGATTTCAAAAGCGTCCAAGAAAGCTGATGCGAAAGAAGAGAAAACTAAGAAGGCCGCAGAGAAAGCTGCAGGAACCTCAAAAGACAAGAAAGAAGAAGCTAAAGAACCTAAACTAGAAACCGCTGCTGGTGACTTTTTCGATGCTATCTCTCGAGATGATGAAAAAGAAATTCCCGTCCAAACTCTACCAGGTGTTGGACCAGCTACTTCTCACAAACTCAAAGAAGCGGGTTTAACAACGATTAGATCAATAGCCCTTTCGAGTGTCAACGACTTAGTTGATACTGCTGAAATCGGTGAGAAAACAGCTTCTAAGCTCATTAAGATGTGCCAAGAACAAGTTGGATTAACTTTTAGCACTGCAGATACTCTTTATACTGAACGCTTAGGGCTTGAGAGAATAACTACTGGTTCTGATAATCTCGATGAATTATTTGGTGGTGGAATAGAAACAGGGGCTATAACAGAGCTTTTTGGCGAATATCGAACAGGGAAAACTCAAATCGCTCATCAATTATGTGTGACT
>JAGMDP010000244.1 GCA_023128635.1 Candidatus Heimdallarchaeota archaeon
AATCCAGTATAACCCTCATCAGTATAAGATGGTTTATTGTGATAGTCACTGAGAGTATTATTATCATATGGAAAACAAGGATCTAATCGAGACAGTAATTTTGTACCATATTCATCTATATTGGCTTGATTATACATTTCTCCAGAATGATCTAAAACTTTGGCTACAAAATCGCCAAGATCAACCATCAGTGAACTTGCTCCGACTAAAGAATGAATTATTTGGGATAATTCAGTTTTAATTTGAGCGATGATTTCTCTCATATTTGTTGCATTATAAGTTAATTCATCATATAACCAGAAGGAAAACATATCAAAAGCATCCATTAAACTTGGCTCCTCAGCTAAATCTGTATGATCAAACTTTTCTAAATTATAGAAAGACGCTGAATCCCAGACGTACTTAAGTGGGTCAGTCGGTGGAGGAACTAAAACGGGATTTTTACATGATTTAAATCCCTCATAGGCAAGATCGTAGGGAGTCATAGCAGTATTTCTACTTAGATTGTAAAGTATATCTCGAGGATGGTATAGTCCCTTTCCATCCTGAGTAGTTTCCCCAGCAATAACATAATGAGCTTCCCCAGCAAGTTGCCATTGTAACTCAAAGGAACCTCCTAAACATGTGTCGATAAAAAGTGTGTCTACACCACCAGAAAGAGCTAGAGCTGATTCAACTTCCTCTACAGAAAGACAATCTCCAAGAGCATACTCTATGTATGGATGAGGTTCATGGTAATCATAGCAAAGTCCAGCATACCCGCGACCATGATCCGACAATGTCAAAGCATAATTGTCAGCTGGAAAGAACGTTTTGCAATAAGTAATAAGACCACTTAATGTTCCAGCAGCACCCATATTGGTGGGTCCATATTCAGCTAGTGTTGTAAGATTGTTTGCTTCAATTTTTAGAAGCTTTCCATTGCCATTTGGATTACTTGGTGTGTATGGGGTATCGAATAATGCAATTACATTAAGACTTGCTTCAGATCCCGCAAGCAAATCTGAATTAACAAGTTTAGTAATCATTTTATTTTGATAATCACCTACAAAATTATTCGAGTTATCCAAACTACTAGTGACATAATCATCTCGAGTATCTCCACATAAATAGAGCATAAAGGTCCAATCTCTGACTGCTTGAGGGGTTATTTCAAGCTCAAATTCATTAGAAGGTTGTTTCGAGAAGATTGGAAAAGGAGTGATTATTGTGAAAAAAACAGCTAATATTAACATGTATGATAATAATCTTTTAAATTTCATTTTAATCCCCCATGAGTAGTTAGTATTTACAAATGCAAATACGAATATAAAGCTACAGCAGATAACATAGAATTTTCATAAGTTAATTTTCTTATGATTCAAAAGAATTCGAGTTAATCTTCACCTACAGCCATGTAGACCATATTGTCTCTTATCAATTCTATTCGTCGTTTACTCTTAGTAATATAAGAAACGTGGACTATTCCTCTTATCTCGAGTTCCATAAGGATTTGATTAATCTCAGTTTTAGAGACATCACCAAATTCCATAGACAAGATCTTAGATAACTCATCATCTAGTAAAACACCTTGTCGTTTTTGGATGGCCATTAGAACTGCAGTTGCAAGAGGCATACTTTTCCAAATTGCTGATCTTTCTTTAGACATTTTGTCTGAAAACTCCTTAGATAAAGTAGTTGTTTAAAAATCGGAACAAAAATCCCAAATCAATCTTTATTTATCATCCTTTAAAGAATTGTGGTTTGTTTGTTTCGATTATTGTGTAATCTTATTTTATTCTAACCTCATATTACTGGTGAAAGTTCTGCAACTTCGACAGAAGCTCTCTTGAATCTTTCAGCTGCTTTCTCATAATATTTCATTGTTTCAGCTGTAATTGAAGCATATACTTTCTTCCGTGCATCAGTGAAATGTTTCATTAAAACTATTGAAGCATTCATATCTTCTCTTAATGATAACATTGCTGATTCTCTACATAAAGACTCGATATCTGCTCCTGAAAATCCTTCAATTTCTTTTGCTATCTGCTTTAGATTAACATCTTTAGCAATAGGCATTTCTTTCGTGAAAATTTGTAGGATTTTTAATCGTGATTTTTGATCTGGTGGTGGAATTAATACAAATCTATCAAATCGTCCTGGTCTTAACAGAGCATTGTCGACAATATCAGGTCTATTTGTGGCTGCTATGATTACTACTTGTTTAATCATTTCCAAACCATCAATTTCTGTTAAGAGCTGACTTATGACTCGTTCTGTTGATCCTGAATCACCAAATCCACTGCCTCTTTTCGGAGCAAGAGCATCAATTTCATCAAAAAAGACTATGGTTGGTGCTGCCATCTTCGCTTTTCTGAAAATTTCTCTAACAGCTTTCTCGGATTCGCCTACCCATTTACTCATTACTTCTGGACCTTTAATACTAATGAAATTGACTTCGCTTTCAGTAGCTACTGCTTTTGCGAGAAGTGTTTTTCCGCACCCAGGTGGGCCAAACAAGAGTATTCCTCTTGGAGGTGATATTCCCATTCTGCTAAATGATTCTTTAAATTTCAAAGGCCATTCTATAGCTTCTTTTAACTCCCTTACTTGATCATCTAATCCCCCAACATCTGTCCAACGAATATTTGGTATTTCTGTGAATACTTCTCTAATAGCTGAAGGTTGTATTTCCTTCATGGCTGTTTGGAAGTCATCATGAGTTACTTCGAGTATTTCTAATAATTCGGGAGTAATTAATTTATCAGCATTTTCAATATCTGGGAGGTATCTTCTTAAGGCTTTCATTGCTGATTCTCGACAGAGAGCTTGTAGGTCAGCACCAACATAGCCATGAGTTTTTTCTGCAAAGAAATCTAAATTAACGTCTTCTGCAAGAGGCATTCCTCGGGAATGAATTAACAAGATTTCGCGTCGACCATCTCGATCAGGAACACCAATTTCGATTTCTCGATCAAACCGTCCGGGTCTTCTTAGAGCAGGATCAATAGAGTTTGGTCTATTAGTTGCTCCAACTACAATTACTTCTCCTCTGGAAACCATCCCATCCATTAAGGCTAGTAATTGAGCAACAACTCTGCGTTCAACTTCCCCGGTAACATCAGCTCGTTTACTTGCAATTGCATCAAGCTCATCAATAAAAACAATTGTAGGAGCTTTTGCTGAAGCGTCTTTGAAAATTTGTCGAAGTCTTTGCTCGGATTCACCATAAAACTTTGACATGATCTCGGGACCATTTATTGTAACAAAATTTGAAGCGCTTTCATTTGCAACGGCTTTTGCGATAAGTGTTTTTCCACAACCGGGTGGACCATGTAAAAGAACCCCTTTTGGTGGATCAATCCCCAGTTTCTGGAAGAGTTCAGGGTGCCTCATTGGTAGCTCGACCATTTCACGGATACGACGAATTTGGTCACCAAGACCACCTATGTCTTCATAGGAAGTGCGAGGTAGCGCTTCTTCTGAAACTTGAACGGGTTTATCAATAACTTTCAGTTCAGTATCTTCAGTGATTCTGATAATTCCTTTAGGAGTTGTAGATGTAACAGTAAAAGGCAAAGATTTGCCTAAGATTGGAATTAAAACAGTATCTTCCTCTGTTAATGGATAACCTAATAATTTTCTTTTCACAAAATTCTCGAAACTATAATCTATAGCAACTGGTGTTTGGAAAGGTGCCAAAGTTACTGTTTTTGCATTTTTCGCATTTGCTTTGGAAATTGTTACTTTTTCTGACAATCCAGTATCAGCATTATTTCTTAGAAGCTTATCCATTCGTATTAATCCAGCATTCTGATCTTCCGGATAAGCAGGCCAAGCAATGGCAGAAGTTGATTTCTTTCCTTTTATCTCTACAACATCACCAGTAGTAACGTTGATTTGTCTCATGGAAAGACCATCGATTCTTACTTTCTGACGTCCGATATCACGTTGTCTTGCTTCGGCAACTTTTAAGGTAATATTTGGTTTTGTTGGCATATAAGTCACATTTCCAAATGAATCTATATTTTTAGAGCGTATACTGCTTTTTAATTATAATTTAGAGGCAAATAGAGATAGTTTTCAAGTCTTTCTATTATATTCGAATTAATATTAAGTTTTTACTTTTAAAAAGAATCATCTTGTGACATAAAAATAGAAGAAAATAAAAAAAAGAAGGTGAAGTATGATTTAATCACCCATGCCAAAAATGTTAGTTCCTGATCCAACTTGCTGGATATTCATTATAGTTTCACATCTTGGGCAAACAAACACCATTGAATAGAGATATGAGGAAGCGCCAAGAAATGGTACTTTAGGACCTGCTGCTTTACCCATGTAACCTTTCACCCATGAAATTTCTTCGCGACAATGAGGACATATCATTTTCCGACCAAATTCGAAAGGATATTCCATCTCCATGATTCTAGATATGTATTTCCTGAACATTTTACTCACTTTGAAAATAGCAATTTCTAATTAATCTAATTACTTTATTAAGATGTTCAAATAAAAAAAGGTAATTGACTTTCTCAGAAAGTCTATTTCTTAATTTTCCAAATGGTTCCTTTTGATGAATCCTCGAGAACGATATTCACTTCTGCCAATTTGTCTCTTATTTTATCGCTTGTTTTGTAATCTTTGTTTTTTCTCGCTTCGTTTCTGAGATCAATTATAAGATTCAGTAGTTCATCTAATGTTTTGTCATCAGCACCAAATGATACCTCAGAGCTTTTAACAAAAAGACCAAAAGTATCCAATAGTAGCTTGTACATTTCAAATGCTTCTTGTAGTGTTCCGTGGTTAATCTCGTCTTCAATGTATTTATTTAGCGCTTTTGCAAGTCCATGTATTGCTTTCAAACCCTTTGGGGTATCAAAATTCTTATCCATTCCTTTTTCGAAGTCCTTCCGAACTTTTTTGACTTCTTTGAGTAATTCCTCTTCGCGTTTACTCATGGGAGATTTTTGGGTGAGGGAACGCATATGACTTTGCACATTCTCGAAAGTTGTTCGGAGACGTTCAACACTATTTTTCGCTCCTATGAGTTTATCTTCTGAGAATTCAAGGATTGCACCATATCTTGTTGAAAGGAAAAAGTATCTAATAGTATCCGCATCGAATTTATCCATCAATTCATGTAGAGTAGTAACATTACCCAAAGATTTCGACATTTTCTCTTCACTAAGATTAAGGAATTCCCCATAGATCCAATATTTCACGAAAGGTTTTCCAGTCGCACCTTCTGATTGCGCTATTTCATTAGTATGGTGTGGGAATTTAAGATCAACAGCACCTGTATGAATATCGAATGTTTCGCCAAGGTATTTCATCGACATTGCAGAACATTCTATGTGCCAACCAGGACGTCCTTTGCCCCAAGGACTTTCAAAGAAGATCCTTCGTTTGATTTCTTCTTCTGTGCTTTTCTTCCATAGAGCGAAATCCCGAACATTGCCTTTTTCATAGGTATCAGCTTTTGCTCGAACACCTACTTGTAATGTCTCGAGATCAACATTTGCAATTTTACCGTAATCTTTGAATTTCTTGATTGTAAAGTAGACCCCATCTTCTGTTTCGTATGCATAGCCTTTTTCTTCAAGTTTCTTGATGAGATCAATCATTTCCTTGATATGGTCTGTTGCTCTTGGATAGACATGTGCTCGTTTCATATGAAGCCAGTCAATGCCTTCAAAGAAAACATCAGTATGCTTCTCTGTAAATTCTTGAAGGGTTAAGCCTTCTACAGCTGAATCACGAATTGTTTTGTCATCAATATCAGTTATATTCATCAAATGGAAGACTTCGTAACCTTTGAATTCAAAATATCGGCGCATCATGTCAGCCATGAAAAATGTTCTATAGTTTCCAATATGTGGAGTACTATAAACAGTCGGACCACAAGTGTACATGTTAACTTTACCGTCCACTAGTGGTTTGAATTCCTCCATTTTTCTCGTAAGGCTGTTTCGAACAACTAAAGTCATTTATTATTCACCACTGAAGTAATTCAACGAATATTATCCATTAAATTCTTCGTTTAGCTCCTTATTTCTCAACCTCTAATCTCTTTTAAAAGGATTCTTGCAAGTATTGCCAAGATTTCCGTTATCGAAGTTATATTATCAAAATTAAAACACAGAATATTGATATACTAATATTAGGTAATCTCTTGTAGAAATTGAAAAATAATACAGGTTATTAAAAATGACTAAAGGAAAAATAAAGATAGAACCCCCCAATACCAAAGCAATTGCCTTCTTTACAATTT
>JAGMDP010000245.1 GCA_023128635.1 Candidatus Heimdallarchaeota archaeon
GCACCAATTGAACAAAGAATTACTAATTCAGAAGAGAATTACAAGAAATTAAGTGAGAGCCAAGAAGAATTAGTTTTTGAGAGAACTCAAGAACTTGAAGCATTCTCTTATTCAGTAAGTCATGACTTAAGAACCCCACTTAGGAGTATTGCTGGTTTCAGCAAAGCTCTAAAAGATGATTTCTCAAATCAATTAGATGAAAAAGGGATAGATTATCTCTCCCGAATAATAAATAGTACAAATCGTATGAATGAAATAATTAGAGATATGTTAGAATTAGCACAAATCTCTCGGTCAGATTTTATATATGAACACGTAAACCTAAGTAAAATAATTACAGAAATTATGAATAATCTTTCTCAATTGTATCAAGAACAAGATATTGTATTCGATATTCAAGGAAATATCTACGCAAAATGTGATGCAAAACTAATTCGTATTGCTCTTGAAAATCTACTTAGTAATGCATTTAAATTTTCAAAAGAGAAAACAGAAATATCTGTTTCTTTTGGCGTAGAAGAGCTAGATGATACGAGAATCTTCTTTGTAAAAGATCAAGGGGTTGGGTTTGATATGAAGTATTACGATAAACTCTTTGGTCTCTTTCAGCGACTTCATAGCAATGATGATTTTGAAGGAACAGGCATTGGTTTAATTATTGTTAAAAGAATTATCGATCGTCACAAAGGTGAAGTTTGGGCTGAATCTAAGGTTGATAAAGGTGCTACTTTCTATTTCACACTAGGAGAATTAAAATAAACCAGTCATTAATTTCACTTGATTAAAGGATATGGGATCCAAAACGAATGCTCTTTTGAACCATTCTGCTGCTGTATTCTTCTTTCCTTGCATATCAGCACACACTCCCATGCCAAAATGAGCTGTTGCATATTTTTTATCTCGTCGAAGAATTTCGATTAGATTCCTTTCAGCTTTTGCCCACGCACCTCTACTAATTTGGCCCATTGCTTCTTGCATTATTATGATAATTTTATCTTGAGTCCATGGATCATTGAGTTTCTCAAAAATGGCAATTTCTTCTTTTTTATGGTCTTTTAAATCTTTGAGAATCTCTTCAAGTGACTCTTCACTGATATCCAAGAGTAGTGGGATGTGTTGACTTGGCATCCCTCTGTTTATTAGACCCAGAAATTTTTCTTCCTGGCTTAGGTTTTGGTCATCTACAATAGTTTCGATTTTACTTGGATCCTTATACATAACCTCTAAGATAGCTTTTTCTTTGTATTTCTCATCATAGTTTTCTAAAAACAATTTAGCTTTCTTGGAAGGCACCAATAGTTTTCCCCTAAATTTTGTCAAATTTCCGAATCCAAATTAGTCAGATTTTCAAGAGGTTCTTTTTTCTATAAATCTCTCTCTCTTTCTCATTCTTCTTCTAACTATTCTACTCACTCTTTCACGAATGTTAGTCATTCTTCTTCTTTGTTCCATAAGAGCTAAGTCTTGTCTTCGTCTTTTTATTTGTTCAATGTTTGCGTGGATTAATCGTTTAGTATTTGGAGTAATTACAGAGATATCCACATCAAAAACGAGGAAAGGCATGTTATGTTCCAAATAAATGGGTTTCAAAATTGCTTGTGAAATTTTATAGGGTAGGCAATTGAATGGTCCTGTTAAAACTAGCGAATCAAAATTAGAACCCTCTAGTACCTCCAATCCTTTTCCGATCGTTGGTATTGCTTCACCGAAAATTAATGGACTAATATAAGGACTTGAGAGTCTGTAGATCTCATCAAGATCATTTTGTTGTGCGTACAATAAACCTGTTTTCTTAAATCGTCTCCTCATTCTTCTCTCAATTCTTTGCATGAGTCTTATACTAATCTTACCTATGAGTAATATTCTTGATGCTTGTGTCCAAAGGGTAGCTGAGGCTCTGAGAACTGTCATTAATTTTGCTGGATCTTTTTTCCATTCTTTCTCTATAAGATATCCCGAATTATAATGTTGACCATAAACTCCTAGTTCGAAGAGATCAGTGGATTTCACAATAATACCATGTTTTGCATAGATCTCTTTTAATTCATTAATAAAGAAGGGGCTGAACCGAACGAAGAAATCTCCACTAATAACTACTTTTGGTTGGTCTTTAGGAGAATTCGTTCTAGGTATTTTCTTTATATTCTTGATGAGCTTTCCGATAGCTTTTTTGTATGTTTTTATATTTTCTATACTATCCAAGAACTCAAGCCAATAATCTTGAAGCATCTTAAGACCCTCCTCATCACCAACTACTTGGAGTGCACTTTCAATTTCTAGCATAAGATCTCCGATAATTGTACCAGATGGAACAAAACGAATCACATCTACAAAATTCATTCCTAAGAAATCTGTGAGGTAGTCAAACCTGAAAAGGAAGACGTTCTCGATTTTGTTTTGATAAAGCCATTCCTCTATATAATGGAAATAACTGTAAACAGCACAAGGTGCTCCCCCTCTTACCATATACATCCCAATAAGCTCACCTGGTTTTCTATTTTCAACTAAAGTCATTATATGTCCTAACACAACTGGTAAAGGTAAACATTCCTTTCCTGAACTACATCTAAGTCCTTTAACTGCAAACTCTAATTTCATTTTCGTTGCTGGACCAAAATTATAACCATAAGTTCTCATACCTTGAGCAGCAACATCAGCAACATATTTCGCATAGCTTGGCATATAGAGAGTTACTTGAGGATCCTTGATGCTGATTTGTTTTCCTTCAGATGTAATTACAACGATTTTTCCTCCCCTCTTCTTTACTTTAGCAACTTGGAATGGTTGCTCTTCAACAGCCTTCTTACTCACTTTATAATTCTTGACGATTTCCAGAAATGCCTCAAGACGTGTCTGTATTCCAGCATCAGCAGTATGTGCATCAAGTTCTAACATAAGATATGGTTTGTTTTGCAACTCTGATCGGATATATTGCTGAGTAAATGCATCTGTTGTACAGCTGAAACTGTTGATATTTAATAGATAGAGATTGTCATTTTCAAGTGTTAAATCGATTGCTGCCTTCATATAATTAGCAAAAAACCATGGAATATCCGCGTCACCTGTTTTCTCTATGAAATCAAATGGAATAACAGTAACACCCATACTTGAGAGTTTTTTAGGGATTTTTAGTGAAGTTTCAGGTGGGAATGCGTTATAACTTCTACCTACAAGTAAAATGGCGATATCGTTTGTGTCCTTAATTTTTTCAATTGTTTCTTTGCCTATTTGCAAAAATCGCTTTTCGATATCTTTCTGAACCTGCACAGCTTTATCAAAAGCCATATTTGCTAATTTCTTTGATTCTTTGAGTCTGTCAACTGCTGACGAAACCATAGATCTATCCTTTTCATATCCATCTGTGAAATCAAGTACTGGACTGAGAAAAGTCGCATCCCTAAATGCTATAGAGATGAAGTAAGGACTAGCTTGAGTAATAGGACAAAACGAGGCATCCATCCATTTCTCACCTTTAGGCATATTGTGAACATGTGGGAGGAAGATAGTAGTAACATCATTCTTAATTAGATCCAAAACAGCTCCATGTAAAATCTGAACGGGATAACAAAAAGCAGCATTAGTCATCAGTTCTTTTTCTTCATCTATATCTGATAAGATGACTTCATATCCTAATTCTTCAAAGAACGTGGAGAAAAGTGGATAAAGACTGTGAGTAAGTAATGCTCTCGGAATGCCTATTTTTCCTTTGCTTTGAGATCCTTTTACTTTGGATTTTTCCTTAGTTCTTAAGATGAGTTCATTTCTAATCTCAACGAGATTTTCTTTTTCCTCTGTTTTCTCGGTTCCTTTCCATTGGTGTTCATATCTTGTGCAACTCCCACCGAAGTTGAATTTACGTCCCCCTACAACGTACTTCTCAATTCGGCAATAATTCTCGCAAGCCTTACAAGTGAAACTACCGAGATGTTTTAATTCTTCCTTAATTATAAATTTGAGATCTGTTTTTGCTGGCATTGCCTTAATTTCATGCTGCTCGTACTTCTCTTTAGCAATGAGACTAATGCCAAAAGCACCTACAAGCTCTGGGCTTGGAGGAATAATGATTTGTTTTCCAGTAGCTTCAGCAAAAGCAAAACCAACCGAGTGATTTTTAGCAACTCCACCTTGGAAGAAGACTTTCTTTCCAACAGTTCGGGAACCTTTTACTTTGTTCAAATAATTATCAACAATGGAATAAACTAGTCCTCCAACGATGTTATCTCGTCCGTATCCTTCCTGCAATGCTGAGCGAATATCAGTATTTATGAACGCTGCACAGTCTGCTTTGAATCTAACTGGACTCTCAGCACCAATAGCTGTTTTTGAGATATTGTAAACATCGATGCCAAGGTCACCTTTAGCACTTTCCTCGAGGAAAGAACCTGTTCCAGCAGAACAAGTAGCGTTCATTGCATAATCAACAGGAACGCCGTTTTGAAGGAACATATACTTGGAATCTTGGCCACCAATCTCGAAAACAGTATCTACTTCTGGGTCATAAAAGACTGCACCTCGAGAGTGAGCGGAAATTTCGTTATATACAGCAGAAGTTCCTAGGTATGCTCCAACAATTTCCCGACCAGACCCAGTTACACCTACTAAATTAATTTTCTGATTTCCAACTTGTGAGATGATTTCATTAATACATTTTCTTGCTGCTTCTACCGGATTGCCACTTGTTCTCCCGTAAAATGATGCAACAACTGCTAAATCTTCAGGGTCAACTAGTACTGCTTTGGTTGTTGTTGAACCAACATCCACACCTAAAAGGAAGGAGGAATCTTTCTTGAAATCTTTCTTGTGCTCAACTGATTTGATGATTGTAACTTGCTTTCTGAATTGCTCTAAAGATGGCATTGTGGAAAAGCTTTTGCTAGTTATCAAGTTTAATTTTTCATGAATAGGATTATCTTTTGCTAGTAATGCTGCACCATAAGCCTCGAAAACTGGGCTTACATCTTTAAGTACAACTTCTACATTTACCAGTTCTTTCTTGAGTAATTTGATGAAAGCAGTATTAAGCGAAACCCCACCAATAACTAGTAATTTTTTAACATCCACTCTAGATTGAACAACTAATCCTTTGATTTTGTTAGCCATACTTGCAAGAACAGAAGTCAAGAGATCTTCAACTGAGGCTTCCCCACGATTCAATTTATGAGTGATATCAGATTTACAATGAACAGAACAACGAGAAGCTAATTCAGTTTTCTTGCCTTTATGTGCAAGGGAGATTGCATCCTCAAGAGAAATGCCTAAACGATCAATCTGTTGAATGAAAAATTCACCACTACCTGCTGCACATTTATCGTGTGACAAAACATTAAGGATAAATCCATCCTTACTCATGACATACAAAACAATCGCTTCTCCGCCTAAGGAAAGAACAACATCAAATTGTTCCTCTAAGGCTTTTATCCCTCGTTCAACAGCAATAATCTCAGAAATCTCGCCAAAAGAACCACTCACGCCATAGAAAGTCTTGCCTGAATTACTATTTTCTTTCAAAAGTTTATCAAGAATTTCTTGAGGTTTTCCTATATGAGATTCTTTAGCAATTGTATACTTGCCTTTTTCGTCTATACTAACGAGATTGACAGATACGGAACCGATATTGACACCTACATAATAGTTGGAAATAGCTAACACCTATCACAATGTGATTATAACTTAAGATGAAAGCGTATATGTTTTAAAATTTCCTCTTAAAATTATAAAGCTCAAAGGAACCTCTAAACTCTAAGCATTAGACTCTTCTGTATATATTTGTCTTAACTATTCTCCTACATATGAGGAAGTTGAAGAAGTAAAACGCTTAATTGAAGAAAATACGAATGAATAAAATACAATTTTTGTCTAAAATCCTACTTGTTCTTTGTTTTCATTCACAAGATTTAATTTCAATTATGTTAATTAAAACTCTACTCATCTATTATTCCTATGAGGGATTCATTTGAAACTATTTGAACCTATAAAACTAGGGAAAGTTGAAATTAAAAACAGAATCGTCATGCCTGGGATGGAGACTAATCTTGGCGATGAAAATGGTAATGTTACACCTCAAATTATTGAGTATTATAAACAACGGGCAAAAGGTGGAACAGGATTAATTATTGTTGAAGGCGTATTTTTTGATAAAATTGGTCGCGGAACACTGAACATGCTTAGTATTGAATCGAGCAAGCAAATCAAGGGACTCAAACAGCTTGCTGAGGTAATTCATACTTATGGTGCCAAAGTTCTCGGTCAGCTTTATCATGCTGGTATTCAATCAACTAGTTTTTTGACTGGCGAGCAGATTGTTGGTCCTTCAAATATTCCTAGTAAAGTTATAGGCGTAATTCCTCAACCTATGACTAAAAAAATGATTAAAGATGTTGTTAAAGGATATGCCGAGGCTTCTGCACGATTACAAAAAGCAGGATTTGATGGTGTTGAAGTACATGCTGGTCATGGGTATCTTTTGAATCAATTCTTCTCTCCTTTGTTTAATGACCGTACTGATGAATATGGTGGCAGTCTCGAAAATAGAACAAGATTTGCAGTTGAAGTCTCAGAAGCTATTAGGAAGAAATGCGGCGAAAATTTCATTATTTGCTTTAGACTTAATTGTGAAGATTTCATAGAAGGTGGATTACTGGTAAATGAAATGGGTTTGATCGCTCAGAAATTGAGTCAAGTTGGAGCAAATCTACTAAACATTACTGCTGGAATTTTTGATTCTCCTTATTATCCTGTTGTACCATTCATGAATCGTCCTCAAGGATTGTATTCTAAATACTCTAAAACTATCAAGCAGTTTGTACGTCGTATTCCAATTTGTGTTGTAGGTAGGATAAATACTCCAGAAATTGCAGAAGAAATCCTACAAGATAATCGAGCTGATATGGTTGCCATGGGTCGGGCTGTTATAGCTGATCCGTATTTCCCTCAGAAGGTTTTGGAAAACAAAAGAAAAGAGATGATTGTTTGCCCAGCATGTAATGCTTGTTTAAATCAAATACTAATAGACGAGAAACTGGCTTGTGCAATCAATCCCAATATTTTTGGTAAATATGAGGATATTGAACCTGCAAAAAACATCTGTAAAGTATTAGTTATTGGTGCTGGACCTGCAGGTTTAGAGACTGCTCTTGTAGCAAAGATTCGTGGTCATAATGTTCTGCTTATTGATGAACAAGACAAAATAGGTGGTAATCTTCATCTTGCAGCCATTGCACCAATGAAAAAGGAAACTAGAAATTTCATATCCAAATATATACACCTTTCAAAGAAATATGGTTTGGATATCAGACTTAATACTCCTTATAGCAAAGATATTCTGGAGGAGTTTAAACCAGATGTTGCTATCCTTGCAACAGGCTCAGTTCCTTCAATTCCCAATATTAATGGAATAGATGTAGAAAATTACAAAACTTACTCAGAAATATTGCGAGATGAAAATCCCTCCGGAGTAAAATTCGCTGTCATTGGTGGAGGGATGATTGGTATTGAAGTTTCCAATTATCTCTCAAGTAAGAAGAAACAAATTACTATCTTTGAAGAAAACGCTGTTCTTGGAACAGATCTATATTCTCTGGTTGGTGCGGAAATTGTTCAAAGAACTCTTGATGATGACAGAATTTTAGTGGTTACTGATGCTGTTATTGAGAATATAGATGGCAGGATTATCTCTGGCAAGCACTCATCAAAGGATTTTGCTTTCGTTTTTGATGAAATTGTCGTTGCTACTGAACCTACTCCTTATGATGATCTAGAATCGGAAATAAAGAATTTCGTTCCATTAGTCTTCAAAATTGGAGATTGCAAGAAGAAGAGGGTCAGGAAAATCTTAGATGCAGTGCAAGATGGTTATGAAATCGGAATGACTCTAGAAACAATAGAACCTCCTCCAATGTTAGATGAACCCGGTCTTGGTGTAGGATTAAGAGGTAGTGTCATACACAAAGTGAATACTAATACATTTGAAATTGAGGACATCCCTGATTACCTCGAAGTGTTAGTAGACATTTGTAACTCAAACGACAAGATCCAAAGTAAATCGAAGAAATCTGTCCTAAAATTCCAATTCAAAGTAGTTCCTGGTCCAAGCTTTTGGATTAATAATAATAAAGGACAATTCACTACAGGTAATGGTGAATTGAATTCTCCTGATGTAACCATTGAAATGAATAAAAACATCGCTGCAGGAGTATTCACAGGAGAAGTTAATGCTGCTTCTGCATACATGTCTAAGCAGATAAAATTCATTGGACCATTAAGGCATGGAATGAAATTCCAACAGTGGGTAAATGCTGTTAGAAAAGAATTAGGGTTTGAGATTTAATCTCCTTTCCTGTTTTTCTTTTTCTATATTTAGCTTTTAACTTTAGAAAACAAAGAATATTCCTTTTTAAAGATATTATTTTATAGCATTTTGTTTAGAATGAAACAAACTTCTCAATTACTGCGGAAACGCTTTTCCAGCAATACAGTGAAACGATTTCTCTTACTTGGGTTAGTTGTTTTAATTACTGTTTTACTAATTACTGCATCAAGTGTTTCAGTAAAAGATGAAGAAGACGAAGAAGATGATGACGACGATGATGACGATAAGGATTTGTCCAAGAGTTTGGGATGGGCATCAGTTGGTTTGTTTGCTGTGAGTTCAATTTACATTGTTTTCGACCAAACTTATCGTTTAACCAGGAGACTTTCAAGAGAAGGCAAACAAGGTGAAAGAAGAAAAGCCATCACCAATATTTATCTGAAGGTTCGTAAGCCTTTACTCTATACTCATTATTTTGCGGGTTTTGCTGCTCTAATTGTATTACTAATTCATGGTGTCATGTTAACAAAGGACGATACAGAAGCAGTCATTGGTTGGGTTACTGCAGGTGTTTACATTTTCTATATTATAACAGGGATAATTCTTTGGTTCAAAATCATTAGTCCAAAAAGACGCCCAAAATTTAGAAAAGCAGTTCTTTGGATACACAGAAGTTTACTTATTTTTGCTATTATCATTGCTATTCATATTGTTCATTTAGCAATCGCTGGTTGAAACTCTCATTGGAATTCTTGATAAATTATTTAAACAAGAAGAAGACACTTTTTGCAGAGAACTTTGGGATGATGATTGTTAATGTCACATAAAATTGGTATTCGTAGAGAAACAAAACCTGGAGAACGAAGAACTCCTCTCACACCAATTGCAGTTAAGCAGTTGAAAGAGGAGCATGATGTTCAAACTATTTTGCAACCATTTGATAAGCGAGCTTTCTCAGATGAAGAGTATAAAGAAGCAGGTGCATTGATAAATGAAGACTTATCAGAATGCTCTGTTGTTTTCGGTATTAAGGAAATGGACCTTGATATTTTCCTTCCAGATAAAGCCTTCATGTGTTTTCATCACGTAATCAAGGGCCAAGAAAGCAATATGCCAATGCTCAAGCACATCATGAAAACTGGGAGCACTATGTTTGATTATGAGAAAGTTACAGATGATAAAAATCGTCGTTTGATTTTCTTTGGTCGGCATGCTGGTTACGCAGGAATGATTGATACCCTTCATGGTTTTGGTCTTCGTTTAAAGGAGATGGAAGGATTAGATTCTCCATTTCTCAAAATAAAACAATCATGCGATTATTTTGATCTCAAAGAAGCGAAAGAAGAAATCACAAAAGTAGCTGAAATCATCAAAAAAGATGGTCTTCCAGATAAATTATTTCCACTAGTATTTGGTTTTCTCGGATATGGAAATGTCTCTCAAGGGGCTCAAATGATTCTTGACCTCCTACCTGTGAAAGAGATTGCCCCAGAAGAACTAGCAGAATTAGTCGCGTGTCCTGATGTGGATGAATGTAAAACAACCATCTACAAAGTAGTCTTTAAGGAAGAACACATGGTGAAACCAAAGGATGCAAAAGCAAAATTTGTTTTGCAAGATTACTACGATAACCCGGAAAAATATGAAGGCTGTTTTGCAGAGGAATATCTTGAGTACATAACAGTAATTGTAAACGGGGCATATTGGTCTGATAAATATCCTAAAACTATAACCAAGGAAGACATCAAAGAGCTGTTTTGTGATGATAAAGAACCCCGATTGAGATTCATTGGTGACATTAGTTGTGATGTCGAGGGCGGAGTCGAAGCTACCGTTAGAATCTCCTATATTGAACGTCCTTTCTTCTGTTATGATCCTGAAGAGGATACTGCAACAGACGGAGTAAAAGGAAGTGGTCCAGCAATTCTCGCGATTGATCACCTCCCTACAGAAATTCCTCGAGATGCTTCTGAGTATTTTAGTAACACATTGTTACCATTTGTCCCTAATATGGCAAAAGCTAAATATGACGGAACACTGGATGAAGCTGGTTTAGCGGAAGAAATTAAGAGATCAGTAATTCTTTGGAAAGGAAAATTCACACCAGACTTTGAGTATATTGATGAATACCTAAAATAAACAAATTTTGGTATGCATAGGTAGAGTTGTTGCTTTAGTTGCCATTGTAATTAGAAATAGAAAGGAAAAAAACATTTAATTAGACATGGTTACAAGCATAGCTAAGAAAAACTAAAATCAATGGTTCGATTTACAATGAAAAAAGTTATTGTTTTTGGTGCAGGTTTAGTGTCCAAACCTGGAATCAGATATTTACTCGACAAGGGTTTTGAAGTAACTGTTGCTTCTCGAACTGTCAGTAAAGCCGAAGCGATTGTTGGTGATCATCCAAATGGGAAAGCGGTTGCATATGATATAACTAAAGATCCACTTGATGATTTGATTAAAGAAACTGATTTAGCTATCAGTCTCTTGCCTTATGCTTTTCATCCTGATATTGCTAAAGCATGTATTAAATACAAGAAACATATGGCCACAACCTCCTATGTTTCAGATGCTATGAAAGCACTAGATGAGGATGCAAAGAAAGCTGGAATTCTAATCATGAATGAGTGTGGTGTTGACCCCGGTACAGATCATATGAGTGCTATGAAAATTATTCATGATGTTCAGAAGAAGGGTGGAAAAATCACAAGTTTCAAATCAACTACTGGTGGTCTTCCAGCTCCAGACTCTAATGATAATCCAATGGGTTACAAATTTTCTTGGTCTCCAAAAGGAGTTATTTTGGCTGGAACTAATGCTGCTCAATTTCTTGAGGATGGCAAATTAGTTGAAATTAAAAGTGGTGATCTTTTCAATCATTACTGGCCTTACACTGTTGAGGGAATGGATCTCGAAGCATATCCAAACAGAGATAGTATGCAATACATTGATTTGTACGGCCTTAAAGGCATTAATACAATGTTTAGAGGTACTTTCAGATATCCTGGTTGGTGCGAAACTCTTCAAGCTTTATTTGACCTTGACTTAATGAATAAAGACGCAAAAGAAGGTTTAGAAAACTTAACTTGGAAGCAATTAATGCAAGTTATCCTAAACTACAAGGGCGATGATATTGGAAAGGAAATTGCTAAGAAACTTGATAAGAGTGAAGATGCTGAATGTCTCAAAAGATTAGAGTGGATGGGCTTATTCAGTGACCAGAAAATCGCTCAAGGTGGTTCTCATTTAGATGCTCTTGCTGATTTATTCTTAACTAAGCTTGGAACCTATAAGCCTGAAGAACGTGATATGATTGTCATGCTTCATGAATTCACAGCTGAATATCCTGATGGTAAAGAAGAAAAAATAACTTCTACTTTGCTTGATTACGGTATTCCAAATGGTGATTCATCTATGGCTAGAACCGTATCCTTGCCAGTCGCTATCGCTGTTCGTATGATGCTTGAAGGAAAAATTACAGGAACTGGTGTTATTATTCCTACCGAACCTGAAGTTTACAATCCAATTCTTGATGAATTAGAGAAATTGGATATTGTCTTCAAAGAAAAAATTCTTTAAAAATAGTTGTTAGACCTAGCAAACTGCAAAGGTCTGACATTTCTTGTTTTTCTTATCCATAAATTAGTAAGATGCTTTGCAGTTTAGTACAATCATGGACATCATATACTAGGGGAAAGAAAGTTTTATTTGTTGTAATACTTTTCTTATTCTCGATTGTTATGTTTGATAAGGTTGAAGCTGCTTATGAGCGTATTAAGCAATACGTCAACAAAACGCCGGTTATGACTTCTACAACTTTAAATGAGAAACTAGGTTGTAAATGCTACTTCAAATGTGAGAATTTTCAAAAAATTGGTGCGTTCAAGTTTAGAGGTGCGCTAAATACTGTCCTTCAACTTTCTGAGCAAGAAAGAAAAAGAGGAGTCATTACCCATTCTTCTGGGAACCATGCTCAAGCGCTGGCTTTAGCAGCTAAAATCACTGGTATAAAAGCTGTCATTGTTATGCCGGAAAATGCTCCTCAAGTAAAGGTTAATGCTACTCGAAGGTATGGGGCTGAAATTGTTGTATGCGGTTCTAAACCAGGCGATAGAGAAGAAGCTGTCAAACCATTAATCAAAAAACATGGATATACTTTGGTTCATCCTTCAGATGATTTAACAATAATTCAGGGAGCAGGAACTGCTGCTTATGAATTAATCAAGGAAGTTGGAGATCTAGATTATGTGTTTGCTCCCGTTGGTGGTGGTGGATTTCTCAGTGGTACAGCTCTTTCAACAAAAGGATTGCTTCCTAAAGCAAAAGTTATTGCTGTTGAACCAAAAAATGCGGATGATGCTTACAGATCCTTTAAGGAAGGTAAAATCTTTCCCTCAATTAATCCTAATACTATCGCAGATGGTTTGCGTACCCAGTTAGGTCCAAACACTTTCAAAGTCGTCATGGATAAAGTCGATGATATAATCCTCGTTTCAGAAGAGGAAATTGTCGATGCAATGCAATTCTTGTGGGAAAGAATGAAACTAGTTATTGAACCCTCTGGGGCTGTATCTTTGGCAGGTGTTCTTTCAGAGCAAATTAACGTTAAGAATAAGCGTGTAGGAATAATGGTTTCCGGTGGAAATATTGACTTAACTGATTTCTTTTCTGCATTGAAAAAAACTATTCAATAGCTATTTTTTCTTTTAATATTCTATATCAATTCTTTTTGCTTCTTTCAAAATATACAAAGCATCTATTGTTACCCATTCATTCATTTTCTTTTTACTCGTAGGTTTCCAATCACCTGGTGTGAAGTATCTTCCCTCAGGATTTGATGATTGACAGTATTTTCCTTCTTTGGGAAATCCCCCATTAGGCAATCTTTTTGCTTCAAGTAGTTCCAATCCTTTGGTACATTGTTTATCTTGAATTTTGTTTGCCTCAGCTAACACTTTCAAAACCATGAGAATTTCAAAATGCCAATAAGCTGGATATCGTAGTAATAACCAATTCTTATTGATAATTTCACCATCACTTAACCTCCAAAAGAGCTTTCTTTTTAGAAAAAGTTCAGTTGCTTTTTCAATGGCCATTTTTACTACGTTGCTAGGCTTTCTTTTTTGATATTGATTTAATCCGCGTAAAGGTAATAAACTTTCATGATAGGAAGAATTCTTAACTGTTGGGTTTCGATCACAATTCCAACCGCCATCCTCCCATTGATATTGAACAAGTCTCTCGACTAAAGCTTCACATCGTTCATCGTTAAATCCTAGTTGTAAAGCTGAATACAAACCATTTCCTTCTTGTGATGCACAGAATCGTCTTAATCCATTTATTATTGGTCTTTTCTTTCCTCCCAACAACCAATTCAAAACTTGATTAATACTTGGTTGCAGCATTTCATCTCTAGCTGGATAACCTATATCAGCTAAAATTGATAGTATCCAATGT
>JAGMDP010000246.1 GCA_023128635.1 Candidatus Heimdallarchaeota archaeon
GAAGATACATCAGATGAAGACTAATTGCAAATGCAATTAGCTTTCTTTTCTATTTTTCTTTTTAATATTGAATTTTAGTACTTTTATTAGAAAAATTGATAATAGAAGTTAAGGTGCATAAATTCCACTAGTAATTAATTGGAGTATAATTATATTGATCAAAACTTGGTCTGAAATTTACAAGGACTCGTATCAAGAAGTAACTAATAATATTAAACGTATAAATGGTATTACTGTAGGTTTCAACACCAATGTAGACGCAATATATCATATGCGATCTGATGCGATTGTTGATTTGATTCATAAACTAGGAATTGATAGTGTTGCTCTGTACAAGAAAGTTGTGAAATGGAAGGGAAGTATAGAGACACCAGATGATTATATTGCAGGTCTATGTGGTTGCTTTGAGAAAGGTAGAGCAAGTGAATGGATTATACAAAATGAAGAAACGTATAACTATCTTATAGAAAATCTGCCAGTTGAAAGAACTCTTCGAATGGGAGGGCAAGCTGGAATTATGGCAAATGTCTTGTCATCACTTGGTGTACCAAAAGTTATTGTGCATACTAGCACTTTGCCTAAAGAAATGAAGCAACTCTTCACGAAAAACAAGAACCTTGTTCTACCAATACATGATAAAAATGGAAACATTACATTTACTCATCCACGAAAAGTTAAGACCATAGATGATAGCTTATATCTTCACATCATCTCTGAAATAGAAAAAGGGGATGGAATCAAGCTCGGGAATATAAAATGGATTTGCCCAAGAAATAATCGGTTCATAGCAACTTATGATCCACCAAATGCAAAGCTCGATATAAATCTCAGCTTCTCTGATGGAATAACTGATATTGCGACATCAACTGATGTTTTAATTCTCTCAGGTTTTCATATGTTGAATTTAAAGGAAATTGGGATCGAGGGTGTAAGAGAGAGAATAAAATCAGCCTTAAATCTCATTCAACAAGCAAAACAATCAAATCCAAAGCTTATTGTCCACTTAGAACTTTCAAGTACGAAAAATGAAAAGATTTTAAGAGAACTATTTAGTCTTTCAAGAAAAGATGTTTATTGGGACAGCATAGGTTGCAATGAAGTAGAGCTAGCTGAAGTGTTAAATGTTATTGGTGAATCAAAACTCGCAAAGAGTATTACTCAAGAACCAGCACAAGCGAAGTTCTTACAGGGATGCTTTAAAATTTGTCAAAAACTGTCACTAAAACGATTACATTTTCATCAATATGGAAGTTATTTACTTCTTACGGAAAACAACTACTTTGTTTCAAATAAAAAACTAAAACAAGCGTTATGTTATGCCTCAATAATAACTGCTTACAAAGCTAAAACTGGTGAAACAAAAAAGAAAATCGATTTAGATATATTATATGATTTGAATAGAATCAATTCTCGATATACAAAATCATTCAAAGAGATTGCTTCAGTTTTAGAAAAGGAGAAGATCATCTATGAAGAAGAGTTTCTTCTAACAGGAATCACACAATATCATAATTATAACCTTATTATTGTACCAACTCTTGTTATCAATAAACCAAAATACACTGTTGGATTAGGTGATACTATTTCTTCAACAGCACTTGTTGCTGAAGTCATTCTGAATTCAATATTATAAACAATTCAAATTCTGTAAACAAACAACATCTCCCAATAACATGTTGATAATATTTACTCTTTTAATGTTCATCATACTATAGTAATCGTGGTGGATAAAATAATGGAACCACACAGCCCAGAACAAGACGTTAAAATTGTAGTTACAGGTCCATATAATGCTGGCAAATCTGAATTTGTTCAGAGATTTGGTATAAAACCAATCAATGTAGCTGTTAATGGAACAACAGTTGGCTTAGACTTTACACATGAAATGATTGATAATTTCCATGTTCACATCTTCGGAACACCCGGACAAGATCACTTTAGAGATGTACAACAATGCGTAGCCCGAGGAGCTTCTGGAGTTATATTAGTCTTAGATAGTACTGATCCTGCAACTTTTGCTCAAGTTGAACAACTTACAAAAAGAATCAAGGCTGTTTGTGGTCGAGTTCCTCTTGTTATTTGTGCAAATAAGCAAGATAAAGACGGCGCTTTACCCCCCGATAGAATTAAGCAAATGCTTGGATTCAAAGGTAAAGTCATAGGCTCATCTGCTTTGCATGGTGAGGGGACAAAGACTACTCTTGTCGAGGTTTTAAAACAAATTCGTAAAGCTGAGGATTAAATTTTTCATAAAAAATAAAGAGGATGTTTCTACATCCCT
>JAGMDP010000247.1 GCA_023128635.1 Candidatus Heimdallarchaeota archaeon
GCGTCTATCTTATGATCATCATGAACTTCCCATAGAGCTTTCTTTCCTCTTTTCTTTGAGGATTCGAAAATCTTGTCTTCTTCTTCTAATTGTCGTAGGTGTGCTTTTAATGTGAGATCATCCACAAGCTCTTTCCATGGTTTGTACCATTCAATTCCAAGACTTAGATAAACTTCATCACGAATATCTTCAAACGTGCTTGCACCATTGGTTGTAAGAGTTACTAGAATAGTTTCTTCAAATGTTTGATGGGCATGCAAAGCTTGCTTGATTAGCTCTTTCGCTTGACTACCAATATAAGCACCATCATAAGCAGGACATAACATGTCTGTATTAGCTCTTGAGATGAATTGTAGAGCTTTTTCTCGAGCAGCAGCACTTCCAGTTTTGTCAATAAGATAATTACTGAATCTCATTGGATAAATATAGAGTTCAGCTCCAGTAAAGATTGCTTTTTGCTGTGAGCTAAAGATCATAGAATGACCTTGACTAAATCCTGGATAGGCAACAACATAAAGGGTTGTTTTTCCGAGTTTTATTTTATCTCCATCATCAAAAACAGAATGTACTTTTACTCCTTTCAAACGTTCCCAAGGTTGATATGAAAATTTGCCACCTTTTTTATCTGGTTCAAAGTGTTTTTCTGGTAAATACAAATAGGGTTTTCTTATTGTATCCTCGGCATCTTTGTGGCAGACTAATTGTGCTTTGGAAAAAGCATCAAGTAATCTCTTCGCCCCGCCGATAGCATCGTGATGCTCTCGAGTCAATATAATATGTTTTACATCCTTCTTTTTTCTGCCTGCATGATCAATACATTCAATAATTTCGTGTTGTATGGTATCCCTTATCCCAGTGTCTATAATGGCAATATCATCATCCATAATTATATACACAGCATTTCTTTCTCCACCTTGACCGTGTTCACCATAAACATTCCATATTCCATCATTTATCTCATTAAAGGTCATTGGTTTTACAACACCTATTCATTTTTATCTAACAATATTTTTTTTCTAGAATTATTTTGAGTCTTCATTAATAAGAACGTTTAGATATTCATTGCATCTAAATTAGAGAATATCAAACGATAAATATTAAGATTATTAGATATTTATAATTTCTACTAATTCATAACGCTTCAATCTATAGGTTATTACTTTGTCTAAAACTTCATCTCGAGATATAAAGAAAAGATTATTTGAATTCGC
>JAGMDP010000248.1 GCA_023128635.1 Candidatus Heimdallarchaeota archaeon
CCGGTTCCCCAATTAATCTTAACCAGATACAAAGCAATAGCTTATACTGTTTTTGCAGACTATGGAACCATCTGTCGTTTGTACTATTTTAATAGAGATGGTTACTGTATTAACGATTCTAGTTATTCCGATAATCAATTGGACAAAATTAAAACTCACTTGAAGAAAACAACAACCCGAGTATTAAAATATCCAAAAATCGAAATAAAACCAAAAATCGGTAATTTATCTGTGAAATTAGACAACAGATTTGCAGAAATTATTAAAGAAATTGAACTGCTTACAAAACTAAAACTTCCAAGTAGACCAATTATTACATTAAGTAAAAATCTTGAACTTAGGGAAGATAATTGGCTTGGTAGTATTCATAGGGAAGATGAATTTATTGAATTACCCTATGGAATAGAGGAATATGAACAAGTAGAAGTTGTTCTTGTTCAAAGTGCTTTTTTTGAATTCAGCAAATTGATATTGGATATTAAAGAGATGGCTTTTGATCAAGCTGCAACCCTATCGCTTTTATTTATTGAAAAAGAAGAGCTGTTAGATTTTGCTATAACACAGTGGGATGTTTCGGATCTTATTCCTAAAAACTTTAAGAAATTGAATCGTAGAAATGAAATTAATAATGTAATAGAAATATTATCTGATTTTAATTCTTATATTTTAAAAGGCGATTTCGTCGTTTATGAATCAATTTTGCATCCAAAATTTGCGGAGAATTTTAAATGGATTCTTTTGAATGAATTGACATCAAAAATTGATGCTAAATCACGTTTTGCAAAATTCTTACATAAGGAAATCAAAAAGAAGATTGCTGAGAGAGAATTTGAGACTGCTGCGAGACTTTTATTCATTGTTCTGTTTTTGGAAATATTTTCAAGGACACCTGGGCGTATCTCTCCTATAACACTAGAAATTACGGAAGCAATTTCAAAGGATTCACAAATTACATCATTCATTAAGAAATTTGTAGAGAATTTACATAAAATGCAAATTGAATCACTTATCAAATATTGGAGAACAAACAAGGATATTTTTCCAGATAGTGTAAATGTTAAAGTCGATGAACTCACTGATACGGTATTCAAGAAGATACTGAAACTACACGTTGGCTTCACCACAAATGTATTTGATAGTCCTGGTGAGATAATTATTAAAATCAAAAACAACTCAGATGCAGTTTTGGGAACCGTAGTAGCTGAAGATATCCACTGGACACCAATAGAAGCAATGGAAATTATCGGAGAAAAGAGAAAAATAAGGATTAAAACCTTAGCTCCTGATGAGGAATATGCAATTGCCATACCAATTATACCTAAGAAGGAAGGAACAATTAATATTCGAAACCTAATGATACGATTCAATGATCCCTTCGGTATAAAGCACTATGTTTCTTTACCAATTCCACCATTGAAAATAAAGAAAAAATGATCGATAGTTTAGTAGAGCTCATAGGATCTATTCATAAATCCTCGCCAAATCTCAGGCATTTTACTCATTTGCTCTTGAACTATCTCTTCAATTCTTCGTTTGGTTTTACTATCTTTAGTTCCACCGACTAATGCAACCTCAATTAACTGTGGTTCAGTAATTTTCTTACCAATTTTGCTAACAAGATAACAATCAACATTCTCAACACTGAGCTCATTAACAATTTCTTCACAGACTTTTTTTGCTGCAATATTGTAAGTTTTCCCGACATGACTTACAGGATTTTTACCAGCAGCTGCTTCAAGGGTCATTGGACGATAAGGTGTAATTAATCCATTTGTTCGATTTCCTCTACCAACTTGTCCATCATCACCTTGTTCAGCAGAAGTTCCTGTTACAGTAAGGTAGAGACAATCATCATTTCCGGGAACATCAGCTACATTAACGTCAACATTGACATCTCCGCCCCAGATTTTTGCTGCTAGATCCAAAGTGAGATTCTGTACTTCTTCTTTAGTTGCAAAATAATGATCAACATCAACCAATTCTGTGCAAATCATAGCACAAGCAATAGTGAGATCGATTTTCTTCTTGTGTCGAACACCCATGACTTTAATGTCTTCACCAATAGCTGGATTTTTCTTCTTAGTTGCGGGATCATTAAGCATTCTTTCAGTTTGATATGTTAACTGTTCAATTTTTGTTAATGGAGCGTACCCAATTCCTATAGATGTGTCATTTGCTAATGGAGTTTCAATGCTTTCTTCAAAATTTCCAACTAAATCTGTGCTTCCTGATCTTACTTTGTAATCAATTATAATATCATGTGCAATGTTTAAGTGCGGGAGATCTTTTTGCAACCAATTTTTTGTAGTTTCAATGACTAATTTTCCAATTGGTAAGAATTTTCCATTGATTTTTGCATTTACACCTACTGCTCGTCCAACTATTAAGAGATAAATTGGTTCTAATATTTCTCCATAACCAATTCTTGCATCTGATTGTCCTCCGGCAAGAATAGCTTTATCGAGATTATGATGTAGAATTCTACCTGTATTTTCAATATACCATTTACTAATAGCAATACTCATCTCTTCAGCAGCTTTATCACATAAATAATCAGGATGACCTTGTCCTTTTCGTTCCACGATTTCCACAGGAAGATTCGATGGAACTACATCCCTACCATGACTGATAACCAAATTCTCCATTGTTATTACTTCCTTAAATAAATATTATAGTGTTTTTTCTTTATATATTTATAAGCTAAACAATGTTTGTAAATAATCTCTATAATAAAGTTTTCTCGTGTACTATTCTTCGAAGCACAAAAACCCAATAGCTCAAAAATCTTTTTTAAGCTATTTTCTCTTTATAGAAGTAATTCTGAAGGGATTCAAAGCTGAGTGAGAGCACCTTATACAAAAACTGTCCAATTTGTGACACTAATTTAGTTATTATGGATGGAATTTATACTATAACTTGTAATGGGTGTGAAACAAAGTTAGCTTATGACCCAGAAACTGAACAATTAGTAAATTTAGGGAAACATGTTAAATTTTCAAAAGGTAAAATATCTCGAACAATCCCAAGAAAAACACGCGAATATGGGAAAAAGAGAACATATTTCTTATACTTTCTATTTGGTGTTTGGACCTTAGGAATAGGATTCATTGTTTACATGTTCAGAAATTTAAAAGACTTAGAAAATCATCAATCTGAATATAAAATTGAAGTGGGTGCCGAACCAATTTTATCTGATGGTGAGCTATTCCCCAATTTCAATAGTATGGTTCGTGATAGATTTTTTTATAGTCCCTGGTACGCTGGAATTTTTGGTTTAATTACCATCGTTTTTGATATCTTGTCAGCAGCGACTGCTAAATATTCAATGCTGTATTTTCATCTCAAAAAACAAAGTAGAGAAACAGCACCCACAAAATCCCCTCACTCTGGTGTATATCTTACAGGATTAATTCTATTTCTTCTCTCATTACCCACTGCAATTCCTTTATTGATTCGAAACATAACATACGGGTTTGAAGCATTCTTTTACCAAAATATCTTCTTATGGGTTTCAGTTGTAATGTTTGGCGCGGGTTTCGTTCTTATTGTTGTCTGTGGAGCATTGTGGCAAAAAGCCTTCAATGATCATTTAGACGCAATGAAAAAAATTGATTCTAATTAGAATCGCTATTTCCTACCCTTTTTAGCTTCTTTATCCTTTTTATCCCAAAAAGTCAGTAATTCACTAAACAGCTCTTTTTCCTTAGCTGATAATTTCTTCGGAGTTACAACTCTAATAATAACATGCATATCCCCTTTACCAAAACCTTGGAGGTTCGGAAATCCTTTTCCTCTTAATCTAAAAATAGTGTCACTTTGTGTTCCAGAAGGAATCTTTACTTTAGCTTTTTGTCCTTTCACTAAGGTAGGAACAAGTATAGTATCACCTAATGCTGCTTGAGCGAAATTTATTTTCTGTTCGTAGATTACCTCGTTTCTCTCACGATGGAAATATTTGTGTTTCTTCAATTGAATATCAACATACAAATCCCCTTGAGGAGCTCCACGTGGACCTGGTTCGCCTTCACCTGATACTCTAAGACGTTGACCATTGTTGATACCAGCTGGAATTTTTACAGTAATTTTCTTGCTTTTTCCTACCATTCCTCGTCCTTTACATTCTGGGCAAGGATGATCAACAATTTCCCCTAATCCCTGGCAATTTCTACACGATGTTTCATTAATCATATATCCAAACGGAGTTCTTTGTTGTATTCGTTCAACTCCTGATCCATTACAGACAGAACATCTTTTTGGGCTTGTTCCTCCTGCTGCTCGAGAACCTTTGCAAACATCACAAATTACATTCTTCTTTACATCAACTTTTTTCTCAATACCTGAAGCAGCTTCTTCAAAGGTTATTGGTATCACAATACGAATACTTCGACCAGATGATTGTCGGCGAGATCTTGATGAGCTTCCTCCTCCAAAGAAATCACCAAATATACTACTAAAGATATCCCCAAAGCCAAAACCAGCAAAAGGATCTCCGCCAGTTCCACCTGCTGTTGCTCCTAAACCTCCCCAACCCAATCGATCATAAACAGCTCTTTGATCTGGGTCACTTAAAATTGAATATGCCTCAGCAACTTCCTTGAAACG
>JAGMDP010000249.1 GCA_023128635.1 Candidatus Heimdallarchaeota archaeon
TATGGTGAGTGGAGGTATACTGAAACCATGTAAGGCTTTCGTGGAAAAATTATGTAAAGAGCTACAATCTGCAGGTGTACTTGTGGTCTCAAATGAAGTGACTTGTGGATTCGGTAGAACAGGTAAGAGATTTGGTTTTGAACACTTCGATATCAGACCTGATATTGTAGCCATAGGAAAAGCTATGGGCAATGGTTACCCTGTAAGCGCGATTTTAACTAATAATCAATTAGCAGACGGTTTATCTCCGGGGGAAATGTATTACGCTCAATCACATCAATTAGATCCTTTAGGTGCAGTCGTAGCAAAAACTGTTGTAGATGTTTTTGTTGAAGAGCAAATTATAAAGAAGAGTCAATCAAAAATAACTCAAATTCGAAATATCTTTGAGTCTTTATCACACCCATTCATTAAAGAATTTAGAACACAAGGAATGCTTTTTGCTTTTGTAATCAAATCTCACAAAAATATCTCAAGTAAAGAAATACTAGTCAAATTGAAGTATGAATTACTAAAAGAAGGGATTATTGCTGGTGCTAGTTTAGGGAGAGAAATCCTTAGATTACTTCCTCCGTTAACTATAACTGATAAAGAAATATCGATTCTCAAAGAAAAAATCAACAAGGCATTTGATACAATCTAATTTCAGCAAGAAGTTGAATCATAAAATGAATAGAAGGAGACCTACTGTAACTAGTAGGTGTTCTCAATATCTAAATATCAAATCCTTCTAGTGTCTTAATTTGAACGTCTTCACGATCTACTTCTAGCTTCTTGGAGAGTTCAATATATGTTGGATCACTTTGTAATTTCTCAGTTGTTTCTTTATAGTGAGCTTCATCATTGAAGACAGACATAAAGTAGATTTCTTTATGGTCTTTTGAATTATAGCCACCACCAACGAGCTTTACACCGTATTTTTTGTATACTTCATCAAACTCTTTATAGCTATTTTCGTGAACTGCATCTGCAGTTTTAAATTTCATTTTATATAGTTTGTATATCATAATTAATTGTACAACAATTCCCATCAAAACGGTACTGCTATACTAACTGTGTAAGTTTAATCCGATTTTATTAGAAACTATGAAAAAATGCGATTTTATCGATATTCAATTTACAACTAACTAATATAAAAAAACAAGTAATAATTAAAATAGAAATTTAGTAATAGAAAAAAATGGGAGCTAAAATAATCCCAAAGCTCCAGTTTTTATTACTAAAGTAACAATAATGAAAGCAGTTAACAAAACAATACCAGTAATTGATATAGCTAATCCTGCGGTATTGTGCTTGTTTTTACCTTCTAGTTTTCTTGCTCGCAATGAAACAAACAGTGAAATTATATTTAGAACAATGAATAGAATAGAGCAAAGACCGATTAATGCTAATTTAAGAGAGAATTTAGAATCCTCTTTCCGAGTTTTATCAACATCTGTTGGATTTAAGTCAATCCAATCTGGATTATAGAAAGTTCTTTCGGGATCAATTTGTCCTTTTTGCCACCATTTTACAGATTCATCATGGGCATCCTTCCGAGCTGGAACAATATTATAGGATGCTGTCCGGATGAACCACTCCAAGGAACCTGTATACTTGAGCTTCTCCCAACCTTTCAAAAGGAAATGAAAGACCAGAAAAGTCAGACCGATTGTTACAAAAGTTGCCCACCAAGGTAATCTTACATATGGTGTGAAATAAAACAATGATGATGTTATGCAGAACATTAAGAAGTAAATAAATTGGTTGTTGTAATTTGAGAAAGCTACTGTACCAAATCTTCTAATGAACTTAGTTTTATCTGAAAAAACTTTACTTCTTCCTCGGAATTCTAACAATCTAAATAGCAACATTAAGGCCATTAAACTAAAACCGTTTAAGAGTAAGAATTGAGCAAGCCAGGAAAATGGCGGGATAGGTACCACTTGTCCTCCAATCATATACGTAGCATTATCAGGTGCCCAATGTCGATGGAAAGAAATGTACTGATAGAATTGAGCGGCAATATCTGTAAATGAATCTACACCAGGAGGATATGTTGCTGAAAGAATATTAATTAGAATAATCACAACACCAACTAATCCAGCAAGAAACATTCCTCCACCAATAAGGAAAGTGTTTCTTGAAAAATTCTTCTTGATTTTCTCTTTAGGTTGTGAGATGATAATACCAAAAATACTCCCCATGAAGGATACAGCAAGATATGGGAAAATAGGCTCCATTGAACCAGCTAAGGCTGAAATAAAGGGGGTTCTTAAGATATGCCAAAAGCTCTCATAGCCAATCCAAGGAGTAGAAAACTGATGACCATTCGGATACGACCCCCAAGGATAACCGGGACCAATTAATGCAACCAAATCCCAAACGGGTTGGGTTGTCTTATGACAACCAGAATAAGAACGAAATAAGTTATTATTCCTTTAGTAATATTCACTCATTTTTCCCCCAAGTTTTCATGTTATATTTTAAACATAAGAAGTTGGTTTAATTCACATAACAAACTTCTTTGGATTTATTATTTTTTTGTCAGAAAAATAAGAAATGAATCCAGTTGGGATTCACTATTTAAGACTTTTTTATCATTTATCCTTTAATAAATCACTAAGATTGTTACTCCCAAAAGGTGCAATCTGTTCTAATTGTGTGGTAAGAATAAAGAGGGTATTGAGTGTAATTGTTTCATTTGGTTTCACTTTGATTTCTCTCGCATTTCTGGTCAATGAGATGTGAGTTAGATTGACTGAATACGGATAAACACTATTAATAAATTGACCTCTTGGACAAGCGACACCAAAGTAGTATTTATTATCTGCTTTCTTAAATGCAGACCACAAATTTCCATATAATTTCTCATAACCAACTTCAGATTCATGATCCTGTAATTGGTAAGTCATAGTGTTTCCTTGTTTATCCTGGATGAAATAACGGTCTTTTTCTGAATTTGATGTTTTCAAATCCGCTGTAGTATGAGCATAGAGATTTCTCGTGGATCCTGACAGATTTGTAAATACTTGCTGACCTAAGACAATAGGAGAATCTGGGAGTGTTAAGAATCGATTATCAACTTGTATACCCTTTATTGTTGGATGAAATGTTAACACATTTGATTTGAATCCAATACCTTTCCAATTTCCTTCTTCTATTTCATAAGAATCAAAGGTGATATTGTCAAAGTACTCCTCATCACCAATCCAGAAGTGTTTTGGTTTTACTATGGGTCCGAGTCCACCATAAAAATGATTAAACCATAAGAATGGTTTGCTTTCTGGGAAGTTTGTTAACAAGTAATTATGATCATCATCTGCCGGTGATAAGAAGAAAACATAGCCCTTGAAATCCTTACTTCCTTTGAATTTCAAGTATCCATTGTTGACTTCTAAAACCTCTTTATTTTCAACTGAAGATTTTGTTATTGTAACATCCTTTTTCTTATCATAGAATGCAAAAGCTATAGGTGTATCATACTTTTTGGTTTTACAATCAAAGGTGATTTTTCCACCTATAACATAGCTTTTTGGTGCTTTTATCTTGATTTCTTCTTGCCAAAATCTTTCTTTATGAGATTTTATTTTGAAACTACTCGGTTCAGTTATCTTTTCTTCGAGAGTTATGTCAACTTTTCCTTTTAATGTTGTAGTTCCTGGAGCATCAAAAGCTACATTTATTGTTTTCTGATTTTTATCAATAATTACTCCTTGAGCTAGAGATTCACCTTCAACTTTATTGATGAATCCAAATTTCTTCATTTTTTCTGGGAAACGATAAAATTGCAATTCATTATCAGGGGAATAATGAAACTTGTCTTGCCACATTTTCCTAACTGCTTGCCAGGAATCTGTAAAATAGTAATAAGTAAATGGTGTTTCATAACTAGTTTTGCCCTTCAATTCAGCTATTTTATAATCGATACTTGGAAATCTTCTAGGACGGATTTTATCAATTTTACTTAAATCACAGAGAAATCCGATTGTTCCACTTACGTACTCAGTTGCTCTCCAACCCTCAGAAAAGTATGAGGGATCGTCTTCGAAAATAGTTGGAACTTCATCCATGTTTCCAGTCTTTATTCCATCTGTTGTTGGAATAACTACATTCTTAACATCTGTTTGTCCAGGCCACCAATAGGATCCTAATTGTATACCTAGGTCACTAATTGGTTTATCAGTGAGATTTTCAACCAAGTACTTGAAACCAATCGGCTCATTGCTTGTTGGGATAAAGGCTTTTCTTGTTACTTTAATTCCTTTTTTATCCTCTGATAGACCAGTACTAAATATCCAAACACCATTGGATTCTTTCTTAATTTCGTGAGTTAATTGTAGATTAAAGAATTCACTACCATCATCATCAAAAGGATAGCCTAGAATTATAGCATTACCATTTATACATAATCTTCTAAGTTTGTCTGTGATATAGATTTCATTTGACCAAGGTTGTGGTTTTCTATTGAATCTAACCAAGTAATGTTTATTTTCTATGTAGACTTGTTGTTCAAATTCATAAACTACAGTTTTGTTTTCATTGAAGATGACAACAGGTAAGAGTCTCTCTTGTAATAATTCATTATCCTTTGTTGTGGCTCTAACCTTAACAAAATCAACAAGTGTTTCTGTGCTTCCTGTTTCTGCTACAATCTCAAGTATAGTATCGTATTTTGAAATTTTCACTTCGTGTTGTTTTTTCTTAAAAGTAATGAAATCTGTATCTGTTAATTCAATTTTAACCACTTTTTCTTCGCCAAAGCAATTTATAATTTCAAGAGGTAATGTAAATTGATGATTTGGGATTGTGTTATAATTAGCTGGAGCTGTCAAAATCTTAATTGCATGTAATGGTGCTTTTCCTATCTTAATTGGAAAACTAATTCCATCGCTTTTTATATCAAAAATAATTTGATGTTCGCTATAGTTTTGTATATGCACTTTCATATCGAATTCGTTTGTATCATGTTTGAAACTAGCTGAATACTGGATAATCTTCTCAGCTTCTGGCTCAACAGTTATTTCTTGTATTTTCTCTCCTTTTAATTTGAATTTATCAGAGTGTTGGGTATTAATTTGAAATTTTTTAGTAGTAGAGCTATTATTTCTGATTGTCAATGTTATTGGAAATTCCTCAAAACCAATGAATGCTTCAGTATTTGGTACAGTTGCTTTCACAAATAAATCAACATTCTCAGTTTTCTTATGGAACCCACTAATGCAGCCAATGCTTCTATCTATCCAAACTTCCAGAGAATTTTTCTCATCCATTACAAAATCGTATTTGTAGATTGCCATTTTCTCTTCGAATTCTTCATCCGGAATTTGATTAATTACTGGCTTAAAGGAATTAAGCCATGAAAACTTCACAAACATCTCTTGGAAAAGTGGATAAACCAGTATTTGAGGAAGATAATTCTCGAGATAACAAGAAGTATTAGGCCGCCATTTGTAACCTTGTTTCTTGTAGAGAGGCATCGCCTTAAGATTTCCACCCCAAGTATGAAGAGAAATTAATGGGGCTCTATGTTTTAGTGCGTGTCTAGTGGACTCTAAGAGAAGAGCTTTTCCAAATTTTTGTCCTTGATAAGCAGGATCAACCCCTATTAACCCAACATACCAAGCATCAGATAGATTCCAAGATCTACTACAGAAACTTATACCCACTATTTTATTCTCATCTTCTGGGGCATTAATAATAAAACGACTTGAATGATCTAGACCTTTGAATCTCTTTTCTAAATACTCCCCAGTAAATTCGAAGTTCCCACCAAAGCCACCTGGCCAGCTATCGGAATCATCGAATGTTTTGTAACAATTCGCTAAAGCATCGTAGTCTTTTCTTACCTTACGTAATGTTCTAATTAGATCTGTTTTTTCATCTTGAAGGAAGATTATTTCTCTAATATCTCGACTAGTCTTACCAGTGCTCTTTTTTGGATTCACTTGTAACCACTCATTTGAGTTATTCTCTCAAAAATCCCAATTAAAAATAAGCGAATACTCTTCCTATTTTAGGTTTGGGTTTACTCTAGGAAGTATTTTCTTTATTTGCATAAATCATTCTAAGAGTATTAGAAGTGTATTAACCAATGCATTATCGAAAGTAATTTTAGAAATCATTTTTTTAAACTTGAATAACTTTTAAAAGAGTCACATTAGCTGTTATTTTATGAACGAAAAAATTACTCCTCCAATTGCAAAGAAAGAAGTGAAAATTACTGAGTTATTTGATCAAAAATTTGAAGATAATTATTTCTGGCTGAGAAATAAAGAGAATCAAGAAGTTATTGATTATTTAACTGCTGAAAATGAATATACCGCGGAAATAACTAAACATCTTGATACTTTCAATGAAAATCTCTTTGAAGAAATGAAAAATAGAATCAAAGAAGATGACGAAAGTGTACCATACAAACACAATGATTACTATTATTATAATAAAAATGAGAAGGGTAAAGAGTACAAGATTTATTTCAGGAAGCATCTGAATTTAGATGCTGAAGAAGAGAAAATTCTAGATG
>JAGMDP010000025.1 GCA_023128635.1 Candidatus Heimdallarchaeota archaeon
AAAATTACGCATGATGAACAAAATCTCACAAGCTCTTGGTGATTATCTCAAAGAACTCAATGAACTAACTATTGAAGTGAATAACGCCAATAAAAACAATAAGAATTACGATGAAGCTACACTGATAGGAAATACTATCAAGAGATTGGATAAAATGATTGGTGCTGTGAATAGCTGTAGTTCTACTTTAAGCTCATCTAGAGATAGTAGAAAAAATGAAGCGATGCTCAAATTGAGACAATTAAACTCTAATGTTATGCTAATAAAGAAGAAATTAAAACAGAAAAAAATAGCAAAACCTGCAACACCCAAGTCACCAATAGTTGACAAAATAAAAATTGGTAAGAAGAAATTTTAAAAAAAATTGAAAAAAGAGTATTAGCAAGAAAAACAAAAATAAATATTTGGATTTCATACTTATTCTATGATTGCTGAAGCTAATTTTTGATTTCGCAGTAATCTAATACTTGGTAAAGTTGAGAGTAACACACAACCTGCTGCAAAACCTAGAATTAGTAAATAGTCGCCCCAGAAATAAATAGCGTCTAACTTGAAGAAGAACTCACTTATGAAAAATTGAATCATTCGACCCAATCCTTCTCCACCAGCTGCTATTCCGAAAATAACAGCAAAAGTGATCAGAAAGCCCAGCTCCAAAATGATTTGAAACCAGATTTGTCCTTTTTGAAAACCAAATGTTCGCTGCAGTGCTATTTCACGTGTTCGTTCGATTATTGAAACAAAGGCTGTAACAAAGATAATCAGAAATGAAATAATCAAAGCTAAAATTATTGTTACTTTTACGATGAAGAGCTGAGTGTTAACCATGTGAACCATACGAGCTTCGTAAGTATCTTTTGTAATTGCATATTGAATCCCTATATTTTCATTCAAGTCTAAGAGAATTGAGTCTAAAGCTTCGGAACTCATAGAATCCATATTATGCAATTGAAGAAAGGCATTATTTATCGCAGAAAATCCTATTGTTTCTTCAATGGCAGGTATTAACATGAAGCATGAATTTGGTACATCTAAATCACGGACTATACCAACAATTTCAATTCGAAACTCAGCACCGAATGACGAGAAGTTAAAGTAATCACCGATTTCAAGCTCCAATGGTTTTGCTGAATAACTTGAGATTATCCCTTCTTGAGCTGTTGCATTTGAAAACAGTGTACCTTCCTCTAAGTTAAGTGAGAATAATGATGAGTTATTTTGTAATCCTCTGATTTCTAAACCATAGTCTGGCGTGTCCGGTATCTCAGCATTTCCATGTATATATGGTTCATAATTCTTGACAAAGGTGTAATTTTCAAAAACACTCTCGATCTCAACTTCCGTTTTAAAGGAATCAAATCGAGTTTGCACATCCCAATGGATTTGGTTATTAAAGTAATTATCAAATGTTCCATTTATGGAAGACTGTGTTTGGATTAAGGCGAAGGAAATAGCAATTGCACCAATGAACGCACAAGTAATGAGAGTACCTCTTGCGCGATTTCGAGAAATATTACGTAAAGGATACTTTAATGAAATGGACAAGAGTGATTTTGGCTTTTGTGTGTTTTTCACACCGGATGAATTTTTCTTCCTTATCTTAACTTTGTACTCAGTTTTTCCTCGAATTGCTTCGTAAGGAGTCATTTTTACGTTACTTCGACAAGCAAAATATGTGAAGATTTGGGAGGAAATAATTACCAAAGCTGGGACAATAACCAGGGCTACGGGTGAGAATCGAGTTAATATCTGAGGTATTCCCCACCGGGAGACCAAGACCCGAACCATAATCTCTAATACACCATATGACCCAAGGATAGCAATAAGAATAGAAAATAATGAGATAATTAACGTGCGGAGCATAAAAACCCGTAAGATGATTTTCGGTTTATAGCCAAAAGCATACAACATACCAGTCTGTTTTCTCTGTTCAACAGCATATCGTTTAGTAATCAAATAAATGACGATCCCTGCGCCCAAAATTATTGCACAAGCCATAACGAAAAGCACTTGAGAGGTTAAATTGAGGACATCTTGGAATAAGGAACTAATACTAAATTCTCGAACATACCAAGAATAGAGCATTTGTGCTTCAATAGGATTGACTTCCTCAGATAAGTCTGCTGCAAAAGCTTCTACAAAATCAAGGTCAGGATCATTTGGGAAATAAAATGCTATACTATCGAATTGAATTTCTGACCAATCATTAAATTCTTGAAAAGTATTGTAGTTAACATAGATGGCCCCTTCTAAGGATAAATCATAACTTAGAAATTCAATGGATTTCACTAAACCAATAATTTCTACTTCTTTCTCACCAGCTAAGGTATAAAGGGTAATCGAACTACCAATCTCGACATCTAATTCCTTGGCAAATGATTCCAGAATGAAAGCGGTATTATTTCGCAATTCTGAAAATGCTGTAACTGAACTTATCTGATTAACTACTGGAGGAGCGGTTGCATTAATTCCAATGATACTTGTATAATACCAATTTGAAGCATGATACAACTGAAAACTACAAGAGGGTCGAATATCATATGAAACACCACTATAGTTAAGATTGGTGCTAATTAGATTATCTACACTTGAGCGAACTTCATCAACATTTCCTTGAAAACCCATTTCTAAGTATGTCAATTTATATGATTCATTGCTATCAATTACTGAAGCGTTTATACTTGGATCAATTGAGAACATAGCTAATGGGAATGAAACGATAACAAAGAAAACCAAGAATAATAAAAAGGTCCTTCTTTTTTGGAATCGGAATTCTCGGAAAATTGTTTTATATATTTGCAACATTTGATAATATTCCCTCGTCAGTACTACTAAGCAAAGAATTCGTATCATCAGCTACAATTTGACCTGAACGTAAGCGAATCACTCGATCAGCATAGCATTCTAACTCATGGTCATGGGTAACCAACAAAACGGTTTTCTTCTTTTCTTTGGCAATTTTACGAATAAGACTGACTACATTATCTCCTGTTTTTTGATCTAATTGCCCTGTGGGTTCATCAACAAGCAAAATATCTGGGCTCTTTGCTAAAGCACGAGCAATAGCAACACGTTGACGTTCTCCACCAGAAAGTTGAAATGGAAAATTATCCATTCGATCTTCTAACCCAACAAGTGTTAGGTGTTCTTCAGCGATTTTGCTGATATTTCTTCGTTTTCGGAGGGTTAATTCTAAAGTGAGCTCAACATTTTCACGAGCAGTTAAAGTTGGAATTAACGAATAAAACTGAAAGACGAAAGCTAATCTTTTCTTACGATAAAGAGTCAATTCTTTATCAGTGTATTGTGCTATATCCTCACCTATAATTTCTATAGTGCCATTTGTGGGGTGGTCTATACCGCCTATCAAATTAATTAGCGTTGTTTTGCCTGAGCCGGAGGGCCCCATAATAAATACCATTTCACCAGAATCAACCGAAAATGATACGTTGTCCAACGCACATATGGACAACTCCCCTAAGTTATAATTTTTAGTTAAATTTTCAATTCTAATTACTGGATCTAATGCTTCTTTAAGGTTAGACATCATACTCAATGCAGTATGTTTTTTATAAAAACCCCACCATTACTGCACTAATTAAAATGGTCTTAATGTTCAGTGCGGAAAGGTCACTTCGAAGGGGAAAGTACCTGATGACAGAGCATTCAATTTAAAGAAGATTAATATTTGTAATTTTTTATATTTAGTTAGATTATAGGAAAGTGGGCAAAATTTCGGAAAATTTAGAATTTGTTGAGTATATTTATGATCCAGTATGGAAGAACATACCAATAACACAGTTAGAGAAGGACATTATTGAATCAGATATTTTTAGAAGATTAAAAAATATAAAACAGATGAGTTTAGCATCTATTAGTTTCTCTGGGGCTAACCATACGCGTTCTGAGCATTCAATAGGTACAATGCATGTTGCGTATCTTATTGCAAGTAAAATTGAGAAACTGAAAGAACATGCTGAATCAATTTTGAAGGAAAAACATAGTATATCTAATGGCTACAACAAAACTTTACAATTCATCAGAATTGCTGCTTTGTTACATGATCTGGGACATCCACCCTTTTCTCATGCTATTGAATGGGTTTTCGAGAGAGATCCGGAATTATATCCAGGTAAGAATTATTCCCACGATGACTATACACAGAAACTAATAAGAAAAAACAAAGAACTGAAACGAATTCTCAAAGATGAAGTTATTTGCACTCCTATGAACATTGCTAATTTCCTTGCATACAAGTTAGATAAAATACCAAAACCGATAGCTATTCTCTATCCATTACTCAATGGTGATTTAGATTTTGATAAAGTAGATTACATTATTCGAGACAATTATCATTGTGGATTACCGGTTAATATTGACATTTATTCCATTATGGATTCATTTAGGATCAGCCTGCAAAAAAGCATTCAAGATGATTTGATCTCAAATATTGAAATTATGTTCAATCCAGACAAACTATTTGTTGTTGAGAATCTTTTGCTCTCGAGAAAACAGCTAATTTCGATAATTCAACATGAAACAAAAAACCGTATTGCTAATCAAATGTTGATGTGTAGTACACAAAATTTTCTTAGAAAGAAAAAGGAATTATTAGATGAAACAAAATATAGGCAACTTATACAAAAATTGCACGAAAATTGGACTGATTATGATTTAGTATCAAATATTACAAAAGAAGCTACTAATGATATTCAAGCTGATTATCTGAATAGAGCATTAAAAGGTAAACTCTTGGAAGAAATCGTAAAGATAGAAATGTTTGATTTGGCACCAAAAGAGCGACTGGATTTCTATTTATTTACGAAATATAAAGATCGGAAGATGATTTTTGAAAAGAAAATAAATGAGAAATTGAACGCTAATTTTCTTATTGATTTTGTTTATATCAAACCTCCACCGCTTACAATTAAGTTAGTATATGATTACGAGGAAAGAGTTGCTAGTCTAGAGTATAAATCAGAACCTGTGACCTTCGCTTTACATAGTAAATCAAATATTGTAAATGGTATACTAAAAGACTCATATGCTAGCTCATTCATAGCGGTATATGGTGATGAGAGAGGAGACAATATACAAAAAATAGTTCAAAATATAAGATATGAATTGAGAGCACAAAATCTAGAAATTAGAGAAGAACTCAGTAAGAAGAATGAAATTATTGGAGAGGATTTAGTACTTTTAGTTCTAGCGGCAATAAGAAAACTTACAAAAGAGAGATTCAAATTAAGTAGATTGTGGGCAACAGGTGTTAAACGCATACAAGATTATATTTTTGAATTTAAAAATCAAATCTCTTTTAATTGTCCAGATTTTGATTATCTAAAAAGTGATTATTCATCGCAATTTGACTCATTAATGACTAAACTTGTTACACTGGGAGTAGTGGATCAACGAAAGAAACATGTATCGATAAGAACTAAGAAAAAAGGCGAATTTACTTTTAGATATCTAGATAGAAATGATTATTGTTTGAATTCGAATGGAGAGCATTTTGTAGATAATTTGCCTAATGAGTTAGTGAAAATAAGAGATATGTTATACAACAAGATGGTAGTTAATTTTGGTATTTATCAGGAATATTTGACGAGAGACTATGGGCTAGCAGATACTGTAAGACAGAAAGATATGAGACCAAATTTGGAGGAAAAAGGATTACCAATAATAGATATTTAATTTTAAGAGATTTTACTCTTTTTTACAACTGGAAGAAAATTTTGCTCAAGACTCACACTGTTTCTTGAAGGGCTAGAAGTCCGTTTCGATAAAACATAATTATGGAATAGAATTATATCAATAATTCTTTTTTTAGCTATTTATTTTTTTTAATATCTCCTTCTGCTCCAATAATATTAGCAAACATCATCAAGTTTCTAAGTGAATATAAAATCTCTTTTTCATTCCCCTCTATATTAGAGGATACAATGATTTTTCTAACTGCATCTTCGAAATTATTTCCTTCAGAAATTAATTCAATCAATTGATTTATGGGTGGTAATTTAAGCAATTGCTTTCGAAATAATGTTCCTGTTTGCTTTGTTACTGAACTAATCATTTTCAGTCCATCAGAAGATAATGTTAGTATATTGCCACTATTGATAAATTGCAATATTATTGCAGCTTCAATTGCATCATTAACATACTCAAAACTCATTCTTAGATACTCATGTACTTTTTCAGAAGTAACTGGTTTTTTTGAATCTGATGAAAGATAGTCTATAGCTTTTACACATTCAATTATTGCTTTAGCAGTTGTTTTCCCAATTCTCATTATATTATCAACCCAGTTTCAGACAAGTAATTATCTTGCAGATTCACTTTTATTGTTTTTCTTCGTAAATAAGAATTAATGTTAAAAAGTCAAAATTTGAAACAAAAAACGTGATTTTTTATCTCATTTCCACTTTAAGAACTCGTAGTCCAGTTCAGGAGAGACAATGAGTAAAATCTCTATAACAAATCCCACCTGCTGTTTGCAATAGGTTTTTTAGTTCTTTCTGATTCCGATATTTATAATAAAGAAGTTGAAGACACATGCCAAAAAGAAAACTTGTCAATGAAAGAGAAAAACGAAAACAAGCATTCCAATCAGAAAATGCTCCTGAATCTAGTACCCCACCCTCTGAAGATGCACTAGAACAAGTTACAACACCAGAAGCAGAAGGTGAAGCATTGGAAACGGAGGGTGAAACAACGGAAGCAATTGCAGAACCAACAAGAGATTCTCTAGGAGTCACCAAAACAAAACGAAAAATTGATTAGAGAAAAAAAATGAATTCCATACCTTAATTATAATGATTAGACAATCTATAAGTAAATCATGGAGATAAAAAAATGAGAGTATCAGGTTCATCAACACTTGCGGAAGGAAAGATAAATGAAAAACTCGTTACATCTGGTTCAACGAGAATAAATGGAAATTTTGACTGTGAGGGATTTAAATCGTCAGGTACCCTAAAAGGATCAGGAAATTTATCTGTTCACGGTGATTTTAAGTGTTCTGGAACTTTTAGACTAAAAGGTTCTCTTACCATTGAAGGAGATGCAAGGTCATCTGGATCAACTACCATTGATGGAGAAACTCTAGTAAAAGGACAATATGTAAAGTCAGGAACGCTAAGAGCCGGGAAACAAATAGAAGCTATTGAAGGGATTAAATTATCTGGCTTATCAAAAATCCAAGGGAATCTCATGTCCAAAAAGGATGTAGTTATTCGTGGAAACTCGACTGTTGATGGAAACATCAAGGCAGAAAATATTTTTATCGGTAAGCCTATAGACATGCGTCTGATAATACATCCCTATAAAGTTCATGGCAATATTGTTGCTGATAATGAAGTTAATATCAAGAAAACTTTTGTTACCGGGGATGTTAAGGGCCGAGACGTGATTATTGGTCCAGGATCAGAAGTTGAAGGAGCAGTCTACTACATTAATAGTATTGAAGTTAGCTCTCGAGTTACTCTTGCGAAACAACCAGTACAAATTAAAGATGAGTAAGGGATTATTCATAGGATGCCCAAGACTCACTCTTCTTCATTTTTAAGGAATTTGAATTGCTTTTTTTTAATTACTAAAAACTGATACTGAAATTACTAAAACTAATATTTCTATGTTCAGGATTTTGGGGCAATATTAATTTGACTTTTTCACAAGCATTCTTGAAATCTCGTAAATAATCCTTTGATATGAGAGCTTCATTATGACCTGGGCAAAGAAAGAGCAATTCCTCATATAAATCATTGAGATAGTTTATGGACTTGTAATAGGTGTCAAAATCAGAACCTTCAAGATCAAGGTACATTTCCCCGGGATACAAAATATCACCTGTAAATAATAACTTGTAATGGAAGTCTTGTATACAAATACTAGCCGGACTGTGACCAGGGGTATGATGAATAATTAGCTCTCGATTCCCGAGATTTATTCCCTCTTGATCCTTAATTACATTGGAAACCACGGAAGGTTTTATGTGATAACTATTCTTATCAAAACCACTTGGTAGCTCAGCACAAATATTAGAATCTTCAAAATTCTTGAACCTTTTCTGTGAATAATCTCCATTTTTCATTCGTTTTATTTCCCAATCATTGTCAAAAGCCCATACATTTGAAAATTCGTGATTACCTCCAACATGATCATAGTGTGAGTGACTATTTAAGACAATTAATTCTTTCTTGGTAAGAGCTTCAACTTCTTGTTTAATACTAACAACCCCCATGCCTGTATCAAACAGTAAGGCTTTCTCTTTACCTATCAGCAGATAAGAAACAACTTCTTCAATGTGAAATGGTTCCAATAAGGCAAAAGTATCTTTATTTATTCTATAAATTACAAACCAATTTGACATGCTCTCTATTTCCTCCAAATTTTTATTTGACTCTCGAGGGAGAGCATCAGGCCATTTTGACATATATTTCATTATTATTATCAGAATATGAAACTTTTGAAGTGAAGATGGATGAATAGGATCCACACTTCTTCTTTTAGGGATTAGAAAGCCAGTTCAGCTAAGAGACTAAAGTCTCATTACAAGGAATACCACCAATGCTATTTAGAACCCATAAGGAATCGAAGAGATTTTTCGCAGTATCGCTGAAAAGAAGGTAGGGACAAACGTCTTCTCCTTTGTATTTGATCATAAAATGTATATGACAACCTTCACCATGATTGAGAAGCTGACCAAGAACTCCTCCTTGAGGGACTATTTGGTTTACCGTAACTATTATTGCTTCCTGTTGAATATCGCCAAATGTTTCATTGAGAGCCCAAGATTCAAAAGCTATTTCGAGTTCATAATCCCAATTAATATTGAATCGAACACTGGTTTGCCATCTATCTGGATCTGTTGCATACATCCAAGAGCTGATGCCTGTGACTCGTACCTCACAAGGTGCGAGAATATTTACAGAGGTGTTACAGCCAAAATCAATTCCATTATGAAAATCACCCCAAGGCATATCTCCATATCCCTGAATAATATGGATTACATTTGAATCTTCAACTGGAAAGTCTAAAACAGGAGTTTCTCGAGACCAAACAGCTGGCCAAGAAGACCACAAAAAAAATCCACCTACACCAGCTCCAATGATTGTTAGAGAAATGAATATAATAAGAATAATACGACCTTTGCGAGACATAAAGGAATTATATAATTAGTTATTTTTAAGATTATTTGATTAAAAGAAAATAAAGAGCTACCAAAATAATTGATGCCTAGGACTCTTACTTATTTTAGTGTAGTTAATTCGTTAAGAATCTCTTTTATTTCTTTTATAAGCTTTCGAGAAATCAATTTCTTCTGGATGATGTAAAACTCGACCTTCCATACCACCTGCAATGGTAATGATCTCACCAGAAATATGACCTGATAATTTATCTGATGCTAATACTGCAATCATATTTGCAATGTCTTCTGATTCTGCAATCTTTTTCAAGGGAACAGTTTTCAAAATGTGTTTTATACCTTCTTCATCGTCAAGATATTTTTCTGACATCGGAGAGACTGTCCACCCAGGATTAACCGCATTAACTCGACCTAATCTTACCACATTGACAAGCTCATTTTTTAGACTTCTAGTTAAGCCATAACTTATGGCAGCTTTAGCTGCAGCATAATCAGCATGACCAGCCGCTCCAAAAACAGCAGAAGTAGAACCTACAATAATAATACTAGCAGACTCACCATCGAATTTTCGAAGTTGTTGAATAAAAGAACGACAACACAGGAAGACGCTATCAAGATCGATAGCCATGGTTTGTTTCCATCTCTCCAAAGTCATTTCTTCAATTTCAGTGTAGTCTTCCGGCCAGATAGCAGCATTACAAATAAGAATATCAATTCGACCTTTTTTCTTCTCAATTTCCTTAAACATATCAAGAACTTGAGATTCACTTGAGAGATCAGCCTTAATACTAACAGTCTTTTTGCCTAATTCATTAGTTAATTTCTTAGCTCTAGTTTCACTACTATTGTAATGAACTATAACATCAACACCTTCTGCAGCAAGTACCCGAGCTGTAGCTGCACCAATACCACCTGAAGCACCAGTTATGAGTGCCACTTTTCCTTCAAGTTCTAAGTCCATTGCTATCGATTTCTATATACTTTAACCAGCTAATTAGTTTTGGCATTGATTGTTCTTGATAGTTCAAAATGCTATCATAGGTTTTCACATAAGAAATTAAGATTGATGCTCAAGACTCACACTTCCTCTTGAAGGGCAAGAAGTCTGTTTCTCAATAATAATTTTCAAAAGTAAATTACAGATAATATTAATAGGTTGTAAAAAAGAATGAAGAACCCATTTCACAAAGATATGAATATGAAGTAGTCCTTTAAGATATGTAGGAATGGTGGATACAAATGCAAAAAGTCTCTATTTCAAAAGAAATTCAAAATTTGAAAAGTAAAGATGTCGGAGTGCGCAAAAAAGCAGCCTGGACTCTAGGAGAGTCAGGTGACAAAAGAGCGGTGGCTGCATTAGTTTCTACTCTAAAATCAGATCCAGATAGATTTGTTAGAAAAAATTCTGCAAAAGCATTAGAGAAAATTGGAGATGCTAGAGCATTACCATACTTGAAGCACACTTTAAACAAAGATAGAGATGATAAAGTTCGAGAAGAAGCGGGATTTGCTATTATTCGGATAAAAGAGTTGAATTCTAAAAAGAAGAAAAGCAAAGTTAGGGTTTCAAGAACAGTTGGGAGAGTCAAAGCTAAACCTATTTCTAGGAAACCTGTTCAACGTCCTTCATCAGCTAGACCGAAGAAAAAACCACTAAAGAAAACAAGAACTGTAAAAAGACCTTCTAAACCAATTTCTAAAATATCAACTAGAACTACCTCAAAATCATCTCAGGTAAAGCCAAGAAGTCAAGTTAGTAAATTACCAGCGAAGAAGAGAACAAGTGTAAAGAAACCAGTTAAGGTTAGACCAACAACCCAAGTTTCTGCAAGCAAACCTAAAACAAGAAGCACAACAGTAAAACCTAAGCAAAAGAAAGTAGTTCCAAAATTACCTGCAAGGTCAACGATATCTTCTAAACCAAGTAGATTTCAAACTACAAAAAAGAAAACAACAACTGGTAGTCCTCTAAAACCTAAACCAGTGGTGAAAAAGAAAAAGAAACCAGTTCCAAAGAAGACTAAAATAAAATCTAAATCCAGCAAAAGCTTTAGACCTATTCCAGTGAAAAAGAAAAGAAAGTAGACTATACGAAAAACTAGATATTATATGAATCAAGACCAGCAAGTAAATTATGAGTCTGTTTTAATCGAGCAATAACAAGAATTTCTTCTGGAATAGAAAAACAAAAGATTTAATTCTTAGTATTTCATCCTAATTTAGAACTATATAGCAACAAATTAAACAGGTCAATTAAAATGAGTGAAAAAACATCAGATGTAAAGGAGCCTTTAGCGACTTTTAAGCAAAGAGCTTTGGCGGGATTAGTTCCTGATTTTCTAGTTCCTTTTCTTTTAATGGTATGTGGTGGCATTCTTTTTGGGTTTGCTTCAGATGCCTTTATGATTATAGCTGGAGTTGTTTGTCAACTATGTGCCATTTTAACCTTTATTGCCAATTTCATTTTCCTCCCATACAAGAGAAGAGGTCAAACAAATGGTAAAACTAGACAGCACATAACCACAAAGAAAATCGTAAACAAAGAAACTTGGGAATTACGAGAACTAGCAGAAGGAGATATTGGATTAATCATTGGAAGAGCAATAGTAAATTGGATTGAAGTTTTCTTCATTATCCCAGTATTAATTCCATTTCTAATGATTAGTAGTAGTAATAATAATCAAACACTAACAGATCGATTATTTGGAACTGTCGTTGTGCAGGTAGATCCAGAAGAATTTTCCGGAAAGAAGGATGAAAAAACTACAAAGCCTATAAAGACAGAAAAGGCAGCAAGTGACAAAACGGCAAAAACAAAGACAACAGCAAGAACTGAAGGTCTCGCAAAAAATAATCTGGCGATGATCAGTAAGATTGTCTTTATTGGCGGATCAGTTATACCAATCTTCTATTTCTTTTTGATGTTCCTTCGTAGTTTGCTTGTGACAATAAGCTTTAGTATAAATGTCTGGGGTGGATTCTCGCCATTTACAGGAGCCTTAATTGGACAAGCAACGAGAGGATTCGCAATTGTAAGTTATCTTTGCTTCTTCCTAATTGCTGCAGCATTATTTTTACTGGCACTGCAATATTCTGATAAATTAAGAATAAATCTCTTTATTGCTGGTGGATTATTTGTTGCATTCATAGTTTTCTGGATAATAACTTATCATACAAGCTGGAATTATGTACCATTTACCTACGTTAATGGCAATCTAGTACAAATTCAAGTTGGTCATATTGTTGTCTGGTTACTGGCAATGATAGCCTTGATTACTTCCTTATTCTTTGTCAACAAGTCCATCAAACAAGTAAACGAAGAACACAGACAAGAAATACCAACCTATAAGGGACACATCGCTTTGATTATCTTTGCTTCCCTTAGATTCATCAATTTCATAATTGGCGTTGCTGCTGTTCCTCAATTCGCATTTGGTGCGGTAATTTACTACCTTGGTAAACTAATTGTCTGGTGCTTTGTTTTTACAATGATAGCAATTACAGTAGGAACGATCTTCAAAGCAATCAAACTTGATACTTCAAAAATACCAATTAATGAATAGGAAAATGTAGAAGGAAGATAATCCTTCTTTCTTTTTTCTTATTATTTCGAAGTTAGATATCTGTCTGATATTTATTATCAAATCTGATCAATTGCCATTTACCAGTGGATTTATCGCGTAGCAACTCATTGATAGAACAATTCTTGAACCATTCATCAGTAACAATAGGTACTTTACCAAGAATTTGCTTGAGCAAACAAAAAAGTGTTCTTCTATGACTCACAACTAATATAGTGGAATTTTCTGTATTGGAATGAGTTATCTCTGTAAAGATTTCTTTAACACGAGTAGATAATTCTTCAACAGTTTCTCCACCAGGATAACGTTTTGTGGTATTCTCCCAACAAGAACTGAGAATAGCTTTCTCCTCATCAGTTAATCCCAAAGATTTCCTGCCTTGAAAGGAACCAAAATTAAGTTCACTTAATTTCTCAGAAAAGGTTATTTCTGTAATATTAAAATAGGAAGCTATTATTTCTGCTGTTTTTGCAGCTCGTTGTAAATTAGAAGAATAGATTCTATCAAAAGAATATGTTTCTTTCAGTTCCTTTCCTGCTTTATGTGCTTGTTCCTCACCTTTCTTACTAAGGGGATAATCCTTTTGTCCTTGTATCACTTGTGCAATATTTCCTTTGCTTTGCCCATGTCGAATTAGTACCACTTTCATTTTATTACCCCATGTAGATTAAGAACCATTAGTATCATTGTTAGACTATGGTGTGTATATCAGTAGTTCAGTTTCTTCTCATTACTATGTAAAATTTTACATAATTCTATTATCCAATTATTGCTACAGTAATGTTATCAACATCCACTTCTTCTTGCAGGGCAAGCAGGCCGTTTCGGGAAGGACACGCTAAGGAGTACGTAACTAGAAAAAAGCAAGAGGGGAACAGTTTGAATCTCTTCCCATGCACTTTTTTTATCATAAAAGGCCTTTAATTATTACTAAAGGTGTGCCAGCATCAGCGGAACCACTCAAAAGATCTGCTAAACTGCCTGCAATATCTTCAAGTTTTCTAGGTGTGGTGCCCTCCATAGAAATATCATCTATCTCATATGTTTTCTGTTTTTGTTCATCAATAATTTCTTCTATCTCCCCCCTCTTTTTTCCTTGAGAATGTAGAGTACCAACAAAAAATTTGTATTTTATCCCTACTCGTTTTCTATTCATCCCATCACTGTGACCGAAAGAAACAACCGGATCAGCAAGCTCATATATCCCAGTTGAAGGATCCATGTATGCTCCATCACCGTAAATCGTTACCTCAACTTTTTTTCCAGTAGTATCTTTTATTGCTTTCTGGATAGCCTTAGAAACATTAAAAGACTCTCTAGGAGGTAGCTTTATTTTGTCATCAGAATACATGTTTGTACCAAGAAGTCCCCACTCCGACCAAGCATTTTTACTACTGTCGTTAAATAAGTCCTGCATTGTGATTGTATTTTCAAAAAACTTCTTAATTTTTTCAGTCAGTGAATCCCTTTCATGGATGCAAGAAACAATAATACCCTTTGGTTTATGGTCAAGTATTTTGAATTTGTTATTGGATAAGAAAATCTCTACTTCAACATTAGCTTTTTTAATAATCTCTTCATATGCTGCTAAATAATTCACACCAGTAGCTGGATGACGGAAATCATATTTTTGTAATTGATCTGCAAGCAGCTCTTCTTTACTCAGATTTATGCCTAGCTCCTCTTCTAATTCCTCGGGGGCAATTTGATTTCCTACACAATCTCGAGGATAGGAAAATTGGATGACTATCTTGCCTTTAGGAACAGCAGTCACAAATCCCTCTAAGAGAGGGATAAATCGATTTCGGCTTGCTATTGGAAAAAGTATACCAAGTGTATCCGATTCGTTGAGGTTTAATTTTTCTCTAACTTCTATACCAATGTCTTCCTTTAAGATAAAGTTATCCTGTGCTCTCGCAACGATAGATTCCTTGACACAGATGATATCCCCATCATCGATCAAATAATCTTCATGACATTTTTTAACGGCCTTACTAACCTCCTCTACGATATTATCTCCTGGGAGGATAGCACCAATTTTGACACCAAAAGCTTTAACACCAAGATATGATGGAAATTTTTTCATAGTACAACATCCAATAAATCATTTCCCTCCTTCTTTATAAGAAATTCTGTTTAAAGTAAAATGATTTTCTCACTGAAATTATCTTGGTTGAGTATCCTAATTTGTAATAGGACATACTCTTCTTTCCGAGCTAGCAGTCCGTTTCGGGAAGGACACGCTTAAGGGGTAAGTACCTGCTACTGAGCAATTCAAAAAAGAAATAGATTACGAAGAAAAACTATCAAGTCTTTCTTCGTTTCAAGATTAAAAGAGAAATGAAACCAATAATTGATACCATAACTGCAACAGCTAAACCTAAACCAGTCCCCAAGGTAGTTGTTTCCGTAACTGTTTCTGGGGGAGGTGTAATAGTCACAGGCGGAGGAGTTACTGTTACAGGTGGAAGATCTTCAGGGAAATCATTGATATCATTAGGATCAGTATTTGCTAAGACTTCCTCGAAATCGGAAAAACCGTCATTGTCGCTATCAGCGTCAAGAGGATCAGTGAGAAACGTGAGAATCTCTGCCCCGTCAATTAAACCATCCTTGTCGCTATCAATAGAGTTTGGATTCGTAGTATAAGTGAAAATTTCTGCATAGTCATCTAAACCATCAAAATCAGTGTCGTTGTTATTTGGATTAGTAGAGTGAGTTAAAACTTCAACCCCATCAGTTAAACCATCATCATCACAATCATCGTCATGAGGGAAGGTATTGTAGATCATAATTTCTTCAAAATCTGTCAATCCGTCAGCATCGGAATCAGAGGTATATGGATAAGTAAGATAAATAATTGCTTCACTAAAATCAGATAAGCCATCATCGTCACTATCCTCGTCAAGGGGATCGGAGAGATAAATAAGAATCTCATCTCCGTCAGTCAAGCCATCATCATCGCAATCACTGTTATCAGGATCAGTCATATGGATATTCTCCTCCGTAAAATCGGTTAAACCATCACCGTCCGAATCATAACCTGCGTTAAAAATCTCAAGACCGTCTCCCCAATCAGCGACATAAACAAGTTCATCAGAAACAAAAACATCACTAGCATTTCCACCATCGTAAAACTGACTGATTTCTACAGGAGCAGCGGGAACACTAACATTGATGACCTCAAGACCGTCTATCTGATCAGCAACAAAGACAAGCTCATCAGAAGCAAAAACACCAACAGCTTCTCCACCATCATCAAACTGTCCGACCTCGACAGGAGCAGAGGGAACACTCACATCTATGATTTCTAAGCCATCATCCATATCAGCAACAAAGGCATAGTCACCAACAACGAACACATGTACAGGACCACTATCATCGTAAAACTGACCGACCTCGACAGGAGCAGTGAGAACACTTACATCTACGATCATTAAACCATAAAAATAATTAGTCATATAGGCATAATCACCAGAGACAAAAACGTCTAAACAAATAATACTATTTGAATACTGTCCGACCTCGACAGGAGCCGTAGGAACACTGATATTAATAATCCTAAAACCATCAGAAAAATCAGTAACAAAGGCATAGTCACCAGAAACAAAAACACTAGTGGCAGAACCTCCATAATCAAGTTGCCCTACCTCGACAGGAGCACTCAGAACACTCACATCTATGATCTCAAGACCGTCAGTACTGTCAGCGACAAAGGCATAGTCACCAGAAACAAAAACATCACGAGTCGTCCCACCATCATTAAACTGTCCGACCTCGACAGGAGCCGTAGGATCACTCACATTGATAATCTCAAAACCATCATAATACTCAGCAACAAAGGCATAGTCACCAGAAACAAAAACACTAGAAGCATTCCCACCATCATTAAACTGCCCTACTTCTTCAAGGACAAATTGTGGAGCGTAAGAAGGTTCTAAAAAAGTAGAACTAACACTATCTTCAACAACCGCTTCAGAGAAATTAAGAAAAACATCTGAAGAATAAAATGATACTAATACTAACATCAATGCTAAAGCAATATATTTCTTGGTAAAATATCTTATACACAATACAACTTCCTCCTAATTGTTACTAAGTTACGAGCAAAACGTCTTAGATTGATTAATCGCAGAATAATAAAAAGATTTCTAGGAGATAACCACCATCCTTCTTCATGTAGACTTTCTTTCATTACACAATCTCCCACAAATGTTTCTTACAATAACTGTTTCGAAACATTTGTGGGAGATTGTGTAATGAAAGAAAGTCTACATGAAGAAGGATGGTGGTTATCTCCTA
>JAGMDP010000250.1 GCA_023128635.1 Candidatus Heimdallarchaeota archaeon
ATGGCTGAAAAAACACATGTCTCAAAAAGCTCTGCAAGAACAGACTCAATGTATTTAGTAAAACAAGTTCTTAACGGAATAATTGGTGATGCTGCTCAAATGGCTTATTGGTTGGAACTAGATGAAAATCAACTAAAATCACTTGTAGAGAATCCTGAAACCATTCGAAAAATAAAGAAAATAATGAAAGCTTTTGATGAGGAGAAAATTAAACATCAAACATCAATGGACAAATTACAATTCTCAAGTTTTGATGCTACAGGCGATGATTGGTCAGAGATTTTATTGGAATTTGAAAAGAAAAAAGAAGAACAATTAGCAGAAGAAAAACGATTGAAAGCGGAAGCGAAAAAACGCAAAGCAGAAGAAAGAAAAGCGAAAAGAGCTGCAGAAAAGAAATCTGCAAAAAAAGTACCGGAAAAGAAAAAAACTGATAATGAAGAAGAAGATAAGAAACAAGTTTCCCTTGATGATTTCTTTTAGAAAAAGAACTTTAAATACTAATTCATCTAATGTTTAATTGGGAATAATATTGAATCATAAGATATCTTTCAAAGAGGTAATAAGTAAAACTCTCTTTAGAATTTTTTACGTTTTAACATTTCCTTTTCGTTTTTGTATATTATTTATTCTAAAATCAAAACAATACGATGAAGCAAGAACAGATGCAGTTCGGTTAAGCTATAACTATCATGACTAATTAGCTATTTTAAAAGAAAAACTAGCGAGTATCCTTTGAAATAGAAAAACTATCTAAAAGGAATTGCTGCTACATTGAATTCGGAAAGTAATCAAGGTCAAGATGATTTTGTTAATTTTTGGTCTAAATTAAATGATATCTTTCCCTATCTGAATTATCGAAAAGAACAATTCTCAATAATTACAGCCATCCAAAAAGCATCTCATAGTACAATACTGATCGATGCTGAAACAGGGAGTGGGAAAACCGCGGCAGTTTTATCAGCAATTTTGAGTAGGAAAGAAAAGGATGAACGGATTCTTATTTTTACTAAAATGCTAGGACAAATGGATGCCTGGTTTAGAGAACTAGGATTAATTAATGATTATAATCGAAAAGTTGGACAGAATATTTACTCCTTAATTCCAATGGTTGGGAAAACACATGTTTGTCCATTAGTTACGAAATTCACTAAAAAACAATTTTCACAAATTGGCTGTAGTTTATTTGATTGTACTCACATCAAGAAATTTCACTTCATGCAAAATGAATCTGGGAATTTCTACGCGCTCTCAAGACGAGTTAGATCCAGTATTGCAGATAACATCAAAAAAGGCATTGGACTTGCAGAAATTCTTTGGATGCTAGAAAACAAACTTGAGAACCTAGGTTGTCCCTATTTAGGACTAAAAACGGCTCTTAAAGATGCAGATATGGTTATTACCACTTATCCATTTCTTTTGAATACAAAGCTAAGAGAAATTCTGTTTGAAAACATGAATATTGACTTGGCAAATACAACGATAATAATTGATGAAGCTCATAATCTCGCAAAAGGAAACATTGGAAACTTATCTTACAAAATTCTATATCGTGCTATCAATGAGATTGGTTCTCACAAAGTTTTAAATCTCTTGCAAAATCTGCGTGGTCAAGAAGGATTGCATACTTTGGATTTGGAAGACAAAAACATACAAGACCTCAACAATTGTGGAAGGCAATATTTACTAAAACGATTCAATCAAGGCAGTAAAGAAATAAGTAATACAATTAGAGTGAGTGAATTTCTAAATAATCACGATTTATGTTACTTAACATCTGACAAGAAATTTACTTTATATCTAAAAGATCCACGAACAATTCTTAATCCTATGAAACTAGCAAAACATCTCATACTATTATCTGGAACATTCAGACCACTGAAACATTTCTCGAGTTTTCTCGGAGTACCAAATGCAAAGAAGATTTCTGTGTTATCTGAAAAAATCGGAAAAAACAGGATAATTCTAACTACAAATGATTCTCAATTAACAATGAAATATTCTGAACGATCAAGAGAACGATTCCTATATTATTGCGATACCATATCACAATTACTGAAAGTAATTCCAGGACATACTCTAGTCTTTACACCAAACTATGAATTAACTACTGTTTTTGCGAACCTACTGAAGACAAGATATGAAGAACGTCCTAACCAACCAATTACTAAATTAATAAATGAAGTGAAAAGCAGTAAAACGAAGGTAGCAATTATTGCTCCGGCTCGTGGGAAAATATCTGAAGGGATTGAAATTGTGCAAAATGAAAAATCGCTTATTTCTGCAGTAATTATTGCTGGACTACCGTACCCTCCTCCGTCAAGATCGTTGAAAGAAATCATAAAAGAATATAGTAAGTTTTGGGGAGGAGAACAAGCTGCAAATTATATGAATTACTTACAAGCCGTTGTAACAATGAGACAGTGTTTAGGAAGAATGATTCGCTCAGAAAATGATGTTGGAGCATGGATTATTCTGGACAACCGAATTCCCTATATGAATGTCTTCCCAAGAGCGATAGAGTGTAAGAATTCTGCAAAAATGATTGATCGTTTAAACTTTTTCTTTAAAGAACACAACCTGTCTTAATCATTTTTACTCGTTGAGAGTTTCCCCATTTAGAGCTTTTAAAACAAAATTCTTTGAGAAACAACTGAAAGCGAAATAGTTTAGCTGAGGTTGTACAATGAAAAAGAAAGCATTAGTAGTAATTGCCTTATATTTTTCCTTAATGTTCATACATTTGATTAACTTCAATGAAACAACAGAAGAAAGCATTGAAGATATACAAGTGGTATTCCAAGATGGTAATTTCGAACAAAACATAGATGTATTGAATATTCTTTCAAAAACACAAGGAACTCAACCAATCAATACTGTAATGCAACCTCTAGATTTAGTTACACCCTCGTACACAAATCTATCCTTATCTGAAGGAGAGCCAATTATAGAAGGAACTGAGATAACTCTCACTAGTTTAACCACATCTTCTGGTTATGGGGTTTCTTCCGGTGAAGTTGATTTCAAGGATTTAAAATTGCTGGCCATTGATAATGATACAACCACAACCAGTATTTATTCAAACAAATTTGCTTTTAGAATTAATCTCCCCCAAACTACGATAATCTATGGATTCCTTACAGATGTCACTCCTACCGTCAGAGAGGACATTAATTTTTACATAAGAGATACTCTAACTGGTTCTGATATACGAAATGGAGTAGTAACAGGATACATTGCTAATAGTGCTCATGTTTCAAATCAATTATTGCATATTCCTTTCGAATATTGCGGAGGAGGTACACCTTTAACATTAACTGCAAACACAGATTATTATTTCTTACTAGAGCCAACTGTATCAATTTCTGATACTTTCTTTGAGTTAAGAGAATCTTCTGATGTACCTGATGACATGAAAATCTATGAATGGTGGGGAGCGAATTATGCAGAGATAATAACTGATGCTAATTTTTATTTAATTACTGATGTTAAAACAATCTCAGAAGATAATTCTGTTGACTTTGATGGTTATGCATCTGCATTATGGACAACAGTGGACCAAGGCAGACATTCATTCATCGCCTGGTATAAAGGTTCAGCATTTAATGCTGAAAGTTTTGGTTCAGCTATGCGAACCATCATACCCTCTACGGAATTACTGTTAGTGTCTATAGATCCCATAGTAACAGAATATAATGACCCAACAATTTTGCAATCAACTGTGTTGATAGAAGCTGGGACTCCTGCTGAAGGAAAAACTGTGACTTTCCTCGCAAGTTTAGATGGACAGAGCTGGATAACTATTGGATCTGCAGTAACGAATCTTTTTGGACAAGCATTATTGGAACATCAATTTGTTCTGGAACCAGACAACTATATCTTACGAGCAAAAGTAAATGAGTACTCTCTTGCAGATACAACACTAGAAATTCAAGTAGAGGGGATTAGTTGGTATAATGTAGACTTTCTTGGTCAATATAGAAATAATCTCGGAGCACCCACGTATACAAAACTAAGTGCAATAATTCAAGTTAGAGATAATGATGATGAACCAGTGCCCAGTATGGATTTTGATTTATGGTACAAATTTGATGGTATTTACGAAAGAATTCCTCATTATTTTACAACAAATGGAACTGGGTTTGGAGTTCTAGACCAAGGAATAGAGGATTTACTTGCTGGACACTATGTTGATACCCATTACTTTACTCCTGCAGATTATGAATATGGCTACATAGGTAATTCCGCTTATGGTGATTCTATAGTTGAGAAAGGGATTTTAGAAATAGATTTACTAGACTATTCTGCGAACTGGAATGATGATGTGCTCCTTATTGCCAGGATCACTTCTTTGGAAGAAGGATGGAATGGAATCACAGTTAGATTTTCATACTTTGATAATTCTCAATGGGTACAAATAGGAGAAGTTAATTCAAACGCTACTGGTTATGCTCAATTCAATTGGTATCAAATGCCATTAATTATTGGTAATTATCTCCTCAAAGCAGAAACTTTGGAAAGTTCTCAATTCATTTCTGTGGAAAAAACGGTTAATTTTGATGTTGGTAGAAGAAACCTTGTCATTTCTATTCTCTACGAGGGAGAACTCATTGGTAGCGGTGAAGAAATCGATCTAGAATACACAAGTACTATAAATTTAGTCTTTTATGTTGAGTTTGAAGATGGAACACCTGCTTCCGATATTCTAGTCGAAATCAATGGAAGACAATTTGGTGATACATATTATGGAAATATTGGTTATACAACTACTAATGCTTCTGGTTATGCGTTATTCAATGATTATCATAACTTAACCCTAGTTGGAAAGCAATATCAGTGTGTAGCAGAAATTGCTCAAACAAGTAGGTATGAAGGATATGAATTACATTTCAAAATAAATCTCATTAAATGTACCCCAGTTATTTATTTCGAAAATCAACAAGGGGAAAAAGGTACTTATACAGAATTAATTGCAATGGTTAAGAATTTAGAAGGAAGCCCATTGAGCTATGTTCATGTTCGGTTCATAATTAATGGAATTGTGTATGAAGGAATAAGTGATTGTTACGGTTTTATTCGAGTATATATTGCCCCAGAGTTATCTACAGGACAGTATGTAGTAAACTGTATAACTATTGAAGACGAAAAATACAATTCTGCTCAAACGAGCGCGTACTTTTACTTATCAAAAGGATTGCCATATTTCATCCTATTAGATGCAGCTGCAATACAAGATGGATTCTTAACAATTAGAGCTCAAGCATTTGATTCATTAGGAAGACCCATAGCAAACCTTACTGTCAGGATAACATTTTACGGTTGGAGTGAATTACTTACAACAGATGCAAATGGGCTTATAGAATATACTTTTTCTGCTATAGGATTCGATATTGGAAGTTATCTCTCAGTATTAACTTTTGAGGGAAACGATGATTGGTATGATGTAACAACCACAGGGGAAGTATTGATTTACGAACAAGAATCAAATTTGGAGCTACTAACAACAGAAATTACAATTACTTATGGAGAAGAGATTTACATCCAAGCTAAGCTTGAATCATTGCAAGGTTTACCTCTTGATAATAGAATTGTTAAATTCATTATATTATTAGATGATGGCACAATAATTGAGCTTGGGCAAAACATTACCAATGTATACGGTCTTGTTTCCTTTAGAACAACAATAATTCATGTTCCTGGTTCTTTTGAAATCGGAGTTTCGTATACCGGAGCAGTTGACTTCGGACCCTCTGAACAATTCACATCATTTGTTATTCAGAAAGCACAAGTAGTAATAATTGGATCCGATTTTGATGCAATAGTAAATTCAACTGCAACTTTTAGAATAACTCTATATGATATGTTTGGTGCTCCCATTCAACAAGCAAAGATATATCTGTTTATTTGGTATGGAAATAATTGGGTACTTTTAGGTATATTTACCACAAATCAATTAGGGTATGTTGATATTTCGATTGTTATTCCATTCTCTTTAGGAGTTCACACTCTTAAAGCAGAATTTCAAGGAGACGATTTCTATAACAGTGGTTTTCTTGGATTAGAAATGACTGTAATTGAAGCTCCTCCAAAGATATTACCAGAAATAATTCTTAGCTCAGACGATCTAATTGTTGCTGATCATCAAGAAGTCATCATAGACATTACTGTGACAAATGCTGTAAGTGGCGCTGCTGTGATGATTTATGTTTTCATAAACAACATATACAATGATACAGTTACCATCATCAATGGGTACGGTTACTTTTCCTGGCAGCCAACAAAAATCGGGCAGCATAATCTCACATTCCTCTCAGTAGAGGACACAGTCTACTTAATTTCATCTCTTGAAATAACAATACAAGTGGAGCAGAACATTCCTCCCGAATTAATTGGTTATTACTTTGATGATTATATTTGTGAGGGAGAATCCTTTGTAATAGAAGCTAATTTCCATGATGTCTCTGGAATAAAATCAGTCTGGTTTATTGCAAATGGAACTCAATATGAGTTAGTTAAGGTTGAATCAATTTATACTACAACAATCTACATGCTTAGACAAGGAGTATACAATAATAGTCTAGTTGCAGAAGATATGCAAGGATACATTGCTATATATGATCTTGATCCATTAACAGTTTTTGAAAGAAAAACACAAGTTTTGAAATACCATTTCGGTAATGTTGTGTTAGAATTTGGGCAAGAATTGAAATTTGAAGCCTTAATATATGCTGAAAATCCTCTAAGCCAAGTGTATTTCTTAATTAATTCTACAGAGTATCAAATGAGTCTAAGTTACCAAATAGATGCTCATAGAAGTGTTTGGTTGATTGGCATTGATTCTTTAAATATCGGGAATTTTGAAATTAAGATAAAAATAGTTGAAGAATCTGGTAGTGTCTATATTAGAACTATCTCAGAAAGACTATTAGTCATTCCAATAGCTCCTCAACTATTAGACTATTATTGGCAAATAGAGAGTGGAAAAAGTGATGATTTCATCTCAGGGAACATCACAATTGATTCTTATTATCCACTAGATCTCATTGAGGTTTGGATTGACGGTCAAAAATTAACAGTAACAATGATTACTGAAGGGGTTTACAATTTCTATGGGTACGTCAGTCACACAAAAAGTCATGTTTTAACAATCAAAGTAACTGACATAATGGGAAGAGTTCTTACAGACGAAATTGAACTAGGTGGAATATCTGGTTCTTCAGTACTAACCATCTCTCTCGTAGTCTCAGTGCTTGTTATTGTAGCTTTGATTGCAGGAGCACTATATTTGTCACTGCAACGCAAAAACCGAACTCAAACAAATATTTCCTCATCTGAATTGGAACTACCGGATATAAGCGATGAATTATTGGAAACATTCGAAGATGAACCGCAATTACCTGATGAATCAGTGAATCAAACTAAGAAATCTAAGTCACAAAACAAACGAAAAAAAGCAGTAGTTCTTCCGATAGCTTCTGTAGCAGATGATTTAGCAGAAGATTTCCTAAATGAAACTTTAGAACCCGTTGAAATTGAATCTACACCTCAGCTAGAAGAAGTCAAAGAATATATTGCTAAAGTAAAAAATGATGGTTTGCTTCCGGATGAAAATGGTGAAATGAAGAAGACAATCGATGATTTGTCAAGTCTTACCCCAGAAATTGACATTAGAGTTTTGTCAAAAGAAGAACAAATGAAGATTTTAGCTGCAGAAGAGGAATCTGAATCGCTAAAGTCTACAGTAATTAGTCTTAAGGAAATCGCAGAGGAAATTGATCAAACGTTTAGACAGAAAGGTGGTTGTTGAAAAATCCCATATCTAAGGAAAGAAGAAAAAAACTTAGCTTTTCGCTTTCTTAAGAAATCACTTAGAATTGTAATCTTATTGATTGTTATACTCAATTTATTCTTTGCAATTAATGCTTATGCATTTACCAACCAAGCAGAACAAAAGAATTTGTTAAAGAATAGTACTCTACAAGAGTATAGCTTTAATGATATTGGGATTTTTGTGAATTCATTGGTTTGGGATGGTATAGGGATATTTGAATTATCAATAAACAAAACATTTGATCTTAGTAACATTGGTTCTGCATTCCTAATTATAGAGTTTACTTCAGAAGGTGATCGACCAGAAAGTCCTGGGTACACATTTGTTGGAGAATTTAATCTACAACCTTTTGAGTCAATACTAAGTCGCTCAATAATTTCTATAGATGATGCCGAAGAAATTAGACAATTT
>JAGMDP010000251.1 GCA_023128635.1 Candidatus Heimdallarchaeota archaeon
TTATACTGCACAAGTTTATCCGGAAAAACAAAGTGGGATATCTTCTTTAAGCGGATTAAGATTACGAAGCTATATACCAATAACAATTGAAAATAATACTTTGCTCGAAAAAGGCACATGCGACCTTGAGATTACTTTGCAAATTATAGGGGAAATAAGTGTTTCACTTACCTTCTTCGATTCTAGTGATACTACTCATCCATTTGATAAAAACGAAACATCAGAAAATACCCTTGATGCCGAAACCCAATTCTCTCCTACAATTGGTTCGAATTTTTATTCAATAGAATTCGTAATTTATAGTAATAATTTGTGGGGATCAGATTTCAACGTAACAATAACCAGTTGTATCCTTGATTTTTCTGAATCAGAAAGTGGTTTTGGTTTTAGTGATTTAGAAATTCCTTTCTTTCAATGGCCATCCATTCCTATTGTGGGAGTAATTATTCTTTTTCTTTGGATAATGCCCTATTCTATTTTGAAATATCGTGAATGGAAAAAACTTCCAGGAGAGGTTGACATCAATATTCTTGATGATGAAGATATTAACATTCTAGATCCAGAAGGTTTGACGGCGGGAGATGACGATGATGACATCGAAGATACGTTTGATTTTGAGGATGATTAGATATGAGTAATGAACAAACAACTGTAATAGAAAACACAAATCCTTCAACAGAAATTAGCAGTAGCTTGTCAAATAATAAATTAAAAGCTAAACTAGGAGAAGCAATTGCACAGTTAAAACCAACGATATTTAATTCCGTTATTACATTTATCGTATTTGTTATTGTATTAGCGATAACAAAGCTCCTTGGAATAACTATAGGTGTTACTCTTGGAACTTATATTCTTGCTTCATTATTATTGCAACCGTTTTTTGAGAAAAGATTAGGTAAGAAGTTAACTGGCTTTGGTTTCGGGAAAGCTAAAAATAAAATTTCACTAATTGGTAGCAATAATCAATCTATAATATTATTCACAAAGAAAAATTTCCTTATTGGAATTTCTCTGTTAAGAGTAGAGTGGATCACAAATTTTGTCAATCTTGGTTCAATTTGGGATTTCTTACAAGAAGAGGGAATACAAATACAGGATTGTCGTGAAGGATGCTTTTTTGTTATCCGAAAAATGACTGACGCAAAGAAATCAGGTGATTTACAAGAACAAGCTACGAAACTCGTTAAGGAAATAGAAAGAACAATCCTCTTAATGAAGAAGAAGTTCGATATAGATTTCGAAAATTTGAATTTACATCTTGTGAAAGGTCAAGAAAGAATCCTCTTGATATTGAACATTGGGTTAGAACCAGAGAGATTTGATGCTTTTCCAGATATTTCTGAAGAGGAAATTGATTATATCAAAAACTCAACTCTGGAAAAACAAGAAGAATCAATGGAGGAAAGACAGCCTCTTAGGGCTTAATAAAAAACTAAAGGTGTTAAAGTATGGTTGTAATATTTAATCTAGAAGTATTGTATAAATCAATAGAACTAATACTATTATTTTGGTTGCTTGGATTACTCTTTAAGTGGGTGCTAACATTCATTTTCGGAGAGAAAGGTGCTCGAGTCATTGGCTTCCTAGGATACACAGTTAATTTCTACCTGAAGAAATTTGTTTTGTCAAAGATCTTTAAGATTGAAGTTCATGAATGTGATCCGTTTAGATTGAAATTCACCTACGAAGAAACAAATCGCTGGGATATTTTGTTTACCTCATTAGTTCTTGTTCCAATGGGACTTGGTTTGTTGTTGGGATCACTAATAGGTGCTGTTGGGTTAATGCTTGAAAGTAACCTTGTCTTATTGTCCTCTTTTCTCTACATCTTTGGCTTCTTGATTGCCGTTAATTCTGTCCCTTCATTTCAAGATATTAAGGAATTAAGTAGTTGTTCTGTACGATCAATTGTAATTTGGTTTGTAATTGCAACTGTTCTCTGTGCTATTCTTGCTTCAGTACTAGTTCCTTTCTTAAATTCATTAGGAGTAATTATTGCAGTTTTAACGGGAATAATAACTACAACACTACTCACATTTTTCATTCCAGGATTATCTAATAAAATGTCTTCCGAGAAAAGTACTTCATTAATTGGTGGAACAGTGGATTTAGATGGATAATGGAAATTTAATTTCTGTAAGAGAATCAAGTACAGAATTTCTTAGCAAAGGAAAAATATTGCATTTATATGGTCCCCCAAAAAGTGGAAAATCTACTCTTTCAGCAACGATAGCTTTTGAACTAGCTAAGCATGATTTACAAGTGAGTATTATCTCAACAGAACGCCCCATCGAAATCCGAATGCAATCTATGATTGAAGCTGAAGGTGGATATACTCGAGAATTATTGGAAACAATATCAACATCTGATATTTTTACTTTCGATGATTTAATTCAAACACTTATTCATGATTTACCTACAATAGAGTTAGAAATGGATGTGCTAATTGTTGATTCACTCACATCATCTTATCGACCACATGCTGATCCCATAAGTTTGACATTATTAAGAAAAGCTCTCTCAACTCTACAATCACTTGCTATTAACAGAAATATTGCTGTTATGTATACAAATCAGGTAGCATCAACAATGACTACAAATAATGATTTTCGACCCGTAGCTTCTGCATCAACAAGGAGTTACAGTGACATTACTACAAGACTTACTCGAAGAAGTAATGAAAGCACGGAAATTACTTTTGAAGACTTAAATGGAGAAGAATTGGAAGTTTTGGAACCCTTTACTATCACAGCATTAGGCATCGAAGAATTCGAACAATTATTTCAAGTGCTCGAGTAAAATCAGTTATTGTTCATATTCTTTATTTGAAATATCCGCGAGTTTTCGACTTTTCTTTACCCCTAATCCCTCTATTTTTTTCAATTCATCTTCAGAAGCATTAACGATTTTGCGTATGGATCCTAGGTTTTCAAGTAAACGAGTTGCTAATGTTCGATTAATACCTGGATAAGAACTAATGACCTGTATGGCATTTTCATTGGGATTCCCCATTTTCATCGATTTCCTAATGAGTGGTTTTCTTTTCTTGGTTTTTTGTTCTCTCATAGCAATTCTCTTAATAATTGCTGCAGACTCTTCTGAGTTTTGTGTCTGTATTATCGATACCCCAAAATCAATTACAAATGAAGAGAGAGCTCCGGCTATTGCTTCAGGATGAATTCCACCTGAAGGAAACCCTTCAATAAGTAAAATTGGGATCTGATAAGCATTAGTCAAAGAGCCAAGTTGTTCGAATAACCTCCCATCTATGATTGATGAGAGAAGGTCCTCACCCTTCTTGTATTCTAACGCAACGCGATCACTTAAGATATAATCACCACAATCCACTTGCCTAAAATCTAAATCGATACCTTCCTTCTTCAAATAAAATAAAATCTTACTATTCCTCTCTCGGCTATCCACAATAATTCTAACACTATCTTTAGAGTTGTTTTTACTAGCTTCTTTTTCGACTTCTTCTTCTTCCCATCTCTTCACATCATTTAGAGCAAGTTTGAAGGAAGTCAATTTCTCAGGCATTTCTGTAGGTTGCTCTTGTTCATGATTGCTGTCAACAATTTCAGATTCAATTTCCTCAGTCTTTTCCTCTTTTATTGGAGCAAAAGCTCTGGAATCAGCAGCTGGTTCCTTTCCTAATTCTTCCTTTAACCAGCCAATGTCTTGTAGTAATTTATTCATATTTCTCTCTCGAGCATTTGAAATAAAATGAGCAGCAGTATCAGCAGTATGGTGAGTGGTTAGAATTACAACTCTCCCTTTCTTCTTTCTTCCAGTTCTGCCTGATCTTTGGATCTTACGAATAGCACTAGCGGTTCCATCATAAAAAATGACTAAATTGCATTCTTCAACATCTAAACCTTCTTCTAAAACACTAGTTGAAACTAATACTGGAAATTCATCTCGTCTAAAAGCACTTAGTAAAGCTATTTGCTTCTTCTGACTTAAACCACCTTTTTGCCCTCGACCTTGCCCCACAAAAGGTTTAGCTTTAAATCCTCGTTCATCTAAAGCCTTACTTATTGCATAACACGTTGCTCTCAAATTGCAAAATATAAGCACTCTAGAATTAATTAAATCAACTTTATCAAGTATCTCGAGTAAATAGAGAAGTTTAGGATGAATAACTCCTTGTTCTTTTAACTGTTCAATCTTCTCAACCATCTCACTGAATTCTGAAACCTTGAATAACCCTTTGATGCTTTTACTGTTTTTCTCCCGCCAATTATTGATAAGAACACTAGCACTCGGAATACCTTGACTCTCAAGAGTCTCTCGAAGAATTTGAATGTAAATAAGACGATTACAAGCCATCATTTCAAGATAATTGGCTCTAAAATTTTTGGAAAGTTCCTTCTTTATTCTAAGCAATTCTCCTTTGTATAAATATTGAAATTTCTTCTCCGTTAATCCTTTCGTACGCAAGAAACTGACTTCTCTTTCACCAAGTACATTTAATGTAAAAAGAATCTCCTCAAATTCTAAGGGGAGAGGAATTTCGATTCGCTCCATATCAACATCGTGGATGTACTTTCTCACTTCGGGGTCATTTTTGGGTCGACTTTCTATAGCTTCAATGAATAAATTCTGACAGATTTCAAGGATATCTTCTTTATTTGTCCCAGGTGATGCAGTGAGGGCAATTATCCGAGTATCTGGATTCTTATCATGAATAATATCTGCTATGTGAACATAATCATATTCTCCTCTTGCACGATGAGCTTCATCGAAATAAACTAACTTACATTTAGCAGGATTAAGATGCCCATGAATAATGTCATTTCTCACAGTTTGTGGGGTAGCAATAATAACTGTAGCATTTTGAATCATCAATTTTCTATTTTGAGGAGATATTGCACCAGAAAGCTCTACGATTTTTTCAGCAGGTATATTGAGAAATGTTCTGAAGGATTTAACGTGTTGATTAATGAGGGGTTTTGTAGGTGCCAATATTAGAATAAATTCTCCTTCACCTATGAAATATTGCTTTTGAAGAAGATAGGCAATATGAAGAATTGAAATAATTGTTTTTCCAGTTCCTGTGGGTAAAACAACAAGAGTATTCTTGGTAATGCAAGTGTTAAGAATAGTTTGCTGAAAAAGTCTAGGTTCAATACCTTTTCGCAAATAGGGATGTTGTATAATCTCTTCTGCTGATGTCACTTATTTCCTCTCAAGAAAGTCTTTCCTTACAATAGAATACTCCGTAATAATGTATTAAAACAGCTAAATTTCAACTCGAGAGGATAATTTTTCCCATTTAGCTACTTTTAAACAATTTTTACAGAGAACTCTTTGAGGTAGGACTACTTGATAGACCAGTCATCAACAAATAGTAGTGTAAATAACGTTATGGATTTTGAGATATATAAAAATAAGAAATCGAAAATGCATGAATCCATTCTAATTCAACATTATCCGGATCAAGGTTTTTACATTGCACATGTGTATGCAATAATGATTGTTGACGATAAGCAAGATAATTACTCTACCCAAATTATCGATTTAAGAAGACGTTCTAAGAGAGAACAAAGAACTCCTTTAAAAATTATCGCGAATCAGAAAAGAGGAAGCCTTTCTGTCATTAGATATTTTG
>JAGMDP010000252.1 GCA_023128635.1 Candidatus Heimdallarchaeota archaeon
GAAATGATTCTCAACTTCTTCTGTGATTGTTGTCATGAAGAAGTCAAGGTCTCAAAGAAATTACAAGAGAAAATAGAAAAACTTGAGAAATCGTTTCAGGAAGTATTTAATGATCTTAAAGATGAAATGGATGGTAAATTCTTTAGATGTGGTCAATGTAATTTCCTAATTTGCAAAAATTGTTGGGATAATAGGGATACAAAATGTAAAGATTGCCCCATTTGTATTGAAGAATAAATTCTCTAATAAATAATCTACATTCATAGCAAAATATTTATCATAATTCTTTATAGTTACCAAATAACTTACTAGTTTGAGGTATGTTTATGTCTAAAATCTTCACTTCATATAAAATTAAAAACGCAGAATTAAAAAATCGGTTGATAAGATCAGCAACTACTTCTTACTGGTCTGATGAAGAAGGAATTCTAAGAAGACCTATTTTGGAATACTATGATCTTCTAGCAAAAGGTGGTTTGGGATTTATAATTAAGGGTCACTCATACGTTTTAGAGAGTGGGAAAGCCCACACAGGGCAATCAGGACTTACAAATGAGAAACATCTTCCTAAAATGAAAGAATTGACAAAAATTGTTCATTCAGATAATGTACCAATAATTGCACAAATTAACCATGCTGGTATGTCAGCAAAAGCAGACAGAGTAACTGCGTCACATTATGTAACAGAAAATTGGGAAGCAAGAGAAGCATCAATAGATGATATACAACAGATAATTGAAGGATTTGCCAACGCAGCAGATTTTGCAATTCAAGCTGGTTTTGATGGTGTGCAAATACATGGAGCTCATGGTTATCTTGTCAGCCAGTTTTTGTCTGATAGAGTAAATAAACGTGAAGACAAATATGGTGGAACTCTTGAAAATAGAGCGAGACTCTTATTCGAAATTTTTGATGCTGTAAAAAAGAAGATAGGAAATGCTCATATCATAGGCATAAAAATGAACTGTGATGACTTCGCTCCTGAAGGCGGTATCACAATAAAGGATTCAGTCGTTATTGCTAATTGGTTAGATGAAAAAGGAATTGACTTAATTGAAATATCCGGTGGGGGACCAGAACAAAATCGTGATATTCGAAAGACTCGAGCAAAACCAGCAGAAGATTCACCATATTATGAAGCTAATTTTTCAGGACATGCAGAGATGATAAGAAGAACTGTTCCCACTGTTCCTTTAGCTTTAGTTGATGGAATAAGGAATGTATCAACAATGGATGCGATTTTGGATTGTAATTTGGCGGATTTAATCTCTATGAGTAAGCCCTTGATAAATGAACCAGATTTGCCAAACAAATTGAAAGAAGGACAACCAGAGTCAAACTGCATTGACTGTCGAGAGTGTGTATCAAGAGAACGCTTTGGCCAAATGATGTTAAGCTGTGCACAGCTTGTGAAATGATTAGTAATCTGTCCAAATGATAATGGTCTTTAATTTATAATTTCTATATGTAAATGGGTTCGAATGAATTGGTCAACTTTATTTCTCATAAAACCATGCATACAAGCATGATTTTTTTTAATCGTCGTATTCTGCGCCATCCCAACAATAGGTACAAATTTGATTCTTTGGCAATCCGATAGCAGTGACAAGATCCTCTAGTTTTTGATATTTCAAAGTTGTGAGATTCAATCTTTTCCGGATTTTTTCTACCATTTTCTTAAATTTGTTCGAATTCTGATCTAGGTATTCATCTAGTACGGGGTATGTTTCTCCAAATAAATCTTTAATTGCTCTTCTCCCTGCAAGATCAAGATCAGATCTTGATCGGGAGAAATTTATGAACTTACAACCAAATAATAGTGGAGGACAAGCAACTCGCATATGAACTTCCTTTGCTCCTCTTTCGAATAATCCTTTAACCGTATCTTTCAGCTGCGTTCCTCTAACAATTGAATCTTCACAAAACAGTAACGATTTTCCCTCAATTAATTCTTTAATCGGAATGAGTTTCATCCGAGCGACTTCATCCCGAATTGTTTGATCTTGAGGCATAAACGAACGAGGCCAGGTAGGAGTATATTTCACAAACGGTCTTCCGTAGAAACACTTTGATTCATTTGCATATCCTATACCATGAGCAGTACCAGAATCAGGTATACCCGCAACAATATCAGGTTTTACAACATCATTTTTCGCAAGTGCCGCACCACAACGGTATCGAACTTCCTCAACATTTATTCCTTCATAAGAAGAAGGTGGGTATCCATAGTACACCCAGAAAAATGCACAGATTTGATTGCGTTTATTTGGGGGACTGCATTGTTCAAACCCATTAGAATTTATCAGGACAATCTCGCCCGGACCAAGTTGTCTAATTAATCTATAACCGAGATTTGGAAATGTATTTGTTTCCATTGTAACAGCTCGACTGTAAGGAGGTTCCACAAGAGTCTGTTGATCCGAAGGAAGCTGAGTGTCCACTTTCTCTCCAAGAGCCAAAGGAGTTCTACCTAATTTGTCTCGAGCAGCATATATCCCATTATCAGTTAACAACAAAAGAGTACAGGAGCCCTCAATTAGATCTTGCGCTCGTTTAATACCTTCTACAAAGTTTTCTCCATTGTTGATAAGAGTAGCAACCATTTCTGTCTGATTGATTACTCCACCAGACATTTCTGAGAAATGAGAAGTTCCTTTGTGGAAAGCATTCTCCACCAGTTCATCAAGGTTATTAATCTTCCCAACGGTGACAATTGCATATGTACCCAAATGAGACCGAATAATCAAAGGTTGATCATCTGTATCACTAATTACACCTATCCCTCGATTTCCATGTAATTTTGGTAAATCATCTTGGAATTTTGATCGAAATGGACCTGTAGTAATATCTTTGATAAACCGTTTAATTCCGTTATCGTCAAGTACTGCCATACCACCTCGAATTGTGCCCATGTGACTATGATAGTCTGTTCCGTAAAAGAGGTCTTTCACGCAATCTCCGTGTGAGTAGACTCCGATTATACCGCCCATAATGCATCTATCGTATATTGGATTCTTATGTATAGATAAACTT
>JAGMDP010000253.1 GCA_023128635.1 Candidatus Heimdallarchaeota archaeon
TATTGAATTCGATGAAATTGCGTTCTGAAAGAAAGAAGAAGACAGAAAAATCTAGTCTTAGAAGTATTGCCATTAAAGAGAAATTTTACAAAAGTAATTTTTACATTTTCGAAATTGGGTTTATTATTGTGGCAGTTCCAGTACTTCTTGTAGCAATTACTTCTATTCCAATTCTTGTCTACTTCACTTTAGTCCAAAATTTCGAATTGTGGCCTTTCATTATTTTAGGATCTCTCATAGCATTCTCTCAAATACTAGCCATTCAAATTTTCGTAAAGAAATTTTATCTTACTCCCTACAATATGACTTTTGGTGAGTATCTCAGATTTCGATATGATGAACGAAACGTAATTGAAAAGGATGAAAACAAACCACAGAAAACTTGGTATGATAATTTAGATGAATTCATAATTCAGATTCGAGATACACAAAGAGAACAAACACATCGAATTTATGCGACTAATTATGAAAATGCAAATCTTTCTATGTAAATATGGGATTAAAGATTATTAGAGAAAACCATCTTCTACATCTTTTACAAGTTTAGATCCTGCTTTTATCCAGTCATCTGTTGCATCACTGAAAATCCTTTCCGCTCTTTTGTTTGCTTCTTTCAATATTTCATCAGTATTAATTGATAGGAATTCATTGTTTTCGATAATCATTTTACCATTAATTATTACATTCTCAACTTCATAACCAGTTGATGAGTAAACCAAATTTGGAATGTAATTTCTAAATGGTTTTGAAACTGCCGGTGCAAGATTCAGAGAATTCAGATTAACCATTATTACATCAGCTTGTTTTCCAACTTCTAGTGTTCCTATTTTTTTGTCAAGACCAAGAATTTGGGCGCCACCTACTGTAGCAATTTGTAGAACTTCCCATGCTGGTAGAACAGTTGGATCTTTCATTATTACCTTAGTAAGATTACTTATGGTTCGCATTTCACAAAACATGTTATGTAAACCAGGTCCTGGTGCTTGATCAGAACCAATTCCTACCTTACCACCTAGAGCCACAAAATGACCTATGGGTGGAACTATCCCATCAATCATGCTAATCGAACTAGGACACCCAACCATTTTCGCTCCTCTTTTAACCATGAGTGCTCTTTCAGCTTCACTTGTGTCATGACAATGTGCCCCAATGAGATTTTCATCTAGTAGCTCATTCTTTTCAAGAATTTTTACAGTTGAAGCGTCTTTCCCAAATCTCTCAATGATTTGTAGTCTTTCTCGTTGTCCTTGCGCAACATGAATATGAATACCACTTTCTCTTCTCTTTGCTTCTTCTTGTATGCTTTTCAGTAATTCTAGTGAGATCATATCTAACGCTTGTGGGCCATACATACAGCTTACTAACTCTTCATCTTGGAATGTCTTGAATAATTCAGTAGCTCTTTTGAAAGCTGCTTCTCCCTTTTGTCTATCGAATTCATATAGGTCTGTTGGTTTCAAATGATCCCTTTTTGGACTAACTTCATTTATGGTTTCAGTAGCAACTACTCGAGCACCAAAAGGAAGATAGACATGATTAATAATATTTGAAACATTCGAAGCATATTCTGCAAAAGTTGTTGTACCAGATTTTAATCCCTCTAGGACACCAAGTTTTGAACCAACTATTGCATCCTCCGGTTTCATATGTCTACCAATAGGTCCAATCCCCTTATTCATCCACTCAATTTCTGGTAAGTCTTGTGCTCCCCCTCTTAATAGCGTTGAACCTGTATGTATATGAGCATTGACTAATCCTGGCATTGTAACGTAATTGTCGCCGTTTATTATAATGTCAGCATCCTTTTTGTTGAATTTCTCCATTGTACCTACAAAAGAGATCTGATTATCTGTTATACCAATTGCTCCATTATCAATAATACCAAGATTTTTTCCTCTAAAGGATAATATTCTAGTATTTAGAATTGCGATATTCACAAAACTCACCTCAAATATATCTAACAATTACCTATCTTAGAAGAATTAAAATGATTTGTATGTGAATTCAGAAACGATCAGCAATTCTAAAGAAAAACTTCTTCGTATTTTTCAATTCTCTTTGCAAAATTTTTCATTTTCTCTTTATGCAATCTCGTTACTAAATTCTTCAATTCCTCTGGAGGTAATTTTATTGCTAAATAACTAACGATATCAAGAATTTGGTCTTTTGATATGGTTCCCATTTTCTGAGATGTTTTGTTACCTTCAATTAGCAAAATATATAATTGAATAATGTCATCTTGTGTAAGAATTAATTCATTAGGAATTAGATCTGTTATAGATTCATAGAAATCATTGTCTGTATAAATTATCTTTCCAGCTAGTTCTTCCAAATCAGTTACTGGATGTTCAGATATTTTTGCAAGGGCATTGTCAGCGTTTTTCATTAGTTTCTTAGCAATTGTTTTATCTGTTTTTGATTCCCAGCAACCGGAAAACTCGCCAAATCTAATTACTTGCAAATGTGGCACAGCTTCTTTCATCTTCAAATTCCCTAGAGTTTTAATAGCTGTAATTGTAACTTTACAACTTGGATCACTTAATGCATATAGGATCATATTCTTGGATCGTTCAGTTGGTAAACATTCAAGTGATTTTATTATTGTTTCTCGTAATTTACTTCCTGTATCAGATTCTGTCTTATATTTCTCCATAGCAATTCCTTTTGTACTTTGATTAAGTGATTTGAGATATTTCTCAGAGAAAAATAAGGCATAAATATCTCTATAGGCATTTACTCTAATAGCTTCGGTTTCAATTTCCCAGGGATTGATTAAGAAGATTATAAACAAGATTATTCTCAAAACCTTTTTCCAAAAAGTTTCAATTTCACTTTCTTCTGTTTTATCACTATCTTCACTTACGTTCAAAAGCTCATGATTTGTAAGATATTTGGTTATGATTTTTGGATCTTTGTTTACGGCTTCAACAAGTTTATCTTCTGTGTTTAATTTTGCTTTTCTGTATTCATCGTAAACTAGTATTTTTGTAAAGAAATTTCTAAAACCAATATTTTTTTCAAGAAACACTAAAAGGACTACAGCGATAGGTCCTGAGACAATTGCACCACCCCAGAAACCCATGAAGATTCCTGCATAAACCTTTTCAAATAAGGGATTCATTAATCCTGCGAATAGTGCCCCAGAAATCGCTCCAATTGAAACACTAATCCATCCACCAAAAAGAATGCGAAAAATTGAATCTTTGATTTTAACAAAGAAATTTCCGTAAACTAATCCACCTGCTAAATATCCTGCAAATCCCCCACAAATAGCACCATAGACAATAGCTAATTGCTCTGGAGTATTCCAGTATAATGCTATTATTATTGTAACTATTATAGTGAATATTGGTAAATTCAATATTCTAGAACCAAATAATCGTTCTTTTGGATTTTCTCTGAGTGAATCAAAAGCAGCTAACCAAACAAAACCAAGTTCTAAAGCTACTCCAACATGATAAATTGTCCAATAACTGTAATTTGCTCCAAAAAGTTTATGCATAAACATTAATTCACAAACTAGAATGGTCAATGTAGTTAAAATTGAAAAACTCACAAGAAAGGCGTAAATTGAACCACGAGTATCATTTGATAGGAATTCCTGTATTTGGATCTTTATTCCTTTTGTTTTTTCCATAGAAAATCCTCTACTTAAGTCAAGATGTTTTTTATAAAACCTTTTTCATTGATTTTAATTCTACTCTGTATTACTTTTCTGACAAGCCAACGTGTTGAATGAAATGATGATATTGATCAATAGGCATTAGATTTCCTACAGCTCGTTCTACAACTTCGTTCAAAGCAGGATGAATATGCATTCCTTGGAAAATTGGAACAGCACTTCTCTCGGGAGTGTACATCAAATTAATGATCTCTTGAATCAAAACTGAAGCAAAAGGTCCGATAATGTGAGCTCCGAGTATTTCCATAGATTCTTTCTTCACAATGACTTTAACAAAGAAATCCTTCAACGCCATTGCTACACCCTTTGCAGTGTCTTGATATCTTTGAAAGCCAATTAGTACTTTATCTTTTCCGTGCTCTTCGATAGCTTCCTTTTCACCCATTCCAACACTAGCAATTTCTGGGTCTGTAAACACTGCACTTGGTATAGCATGATAACTCGCTTTGTAACCTCGATTGTGAATCGCATTGTAATAAGCAACTTGACTTTCATAATTTGCAGCATGCTTGAATAAGTACTTTCCATTTGCATCTCCAAAAGCATAGATATTTTTCTTTGAGGTTTCCATTAAAGTATTGGTTATAATCCACCCGTCTTTATCTGTTGAAACACCGCTTTTTTCTGGATGTAAAATATCTGAATTTGAACTTCTACCAGCAGCAATAAAGAGTTCATCAGCGATTACTTCTACTTTCTCATTTGTTTCCTTGTTAACAGCGGTAATTTTCACTCTTCCATCTGATTCTTTTTCTACTTCTCGGACCTCTGAATCAGTATAGATCATCATATGTTTTCCAAGTTCTCTTTTTGCTAAAGCTGAAACTTCTGGTTCTCCTTGTGGTAGAAATTGTGGATTACGACCTATGATTGATACATTGCTGCCCATAGCTGAGAAAAAGTGTCCATATTCAGCAGCAATATAGCCACCTCCAACAATACAAATACTGCGAGGTAATTCACTTATTTGTAATATACCATCACTTGTGTGATAATCTATTTTATCCAATCCCTTAATATTTGGGATTGTAGGTTTTGATCCTGTACAGAGCAGAATTTGTTTTCCCTTGATTTTCTTATCTCCAACCTTCAAAGTATAGTTTTCAATAAATTCTGCCGTTTCATGATAATAATCTAAATCTGTAGTTTGTGATAATCCATTCTTTATGTTACTCATATCCTCTCCAATTATTTCTCGCATTCTCTCCATAATAAATTTGAAATCAATCTTCTTGATATCAACATCTATACCAAAAATGCTAGCTCTTTGAATTGTTCTTATAATTTCAGCTGGATACACCAAGATTTTGGTTGGTATACAACCTTTTGTTAAACAAATCCCTCCAGGTTCATCTTTATCTATTACAGCAATTTTCAAATCTGGATTAGCATTTGAAACTGCGGAAATAATATTCATAACAGAACCCGTGCCAATGGCAATAATATCGTATTCAATCATACCGTAATTCACCAATTAACGATTAGTCCCGTGGATATTAAGTATTAAGGATTAAAATCTGAGGAAAGAACAAATGGAAAAGCTATTTTTTGCCAATAAAATCTGCTTTTTTTCTTATTTATTTGTAGCAAAAATTTTCCTCCATACTCGGTCTTGGTTGATTTTCGACTTTACTGTTTTTATAGCAATTTGTGATAAGAATCTTATATTCATGGATTATAAATAAGTTGGGAATTACAATGAAAAATAAGGAATACAAGATCAAGTCTTTAGAAGAAGAAGAAGTTAAGAAAGAGATTGTAAAAACTTCTAGAAGAAATTTTTGGTCATGGCTAAAATATTTAGCTATGAAATGGCGTTTTAGACTTGATCAAGCAAGAGCTATTTTTGGTTTACTAACTTTTGCTGCATTATTGTCAATAACATATTTGCCAAAAATTCCTTGGTTTCAAGATCAGTTATTTTGGCGTGGGGAATTCTTACTAACTTTTTTAGTTCTATTCTTCTTTATGATTGGTGGATACTTGTATGATAGATTTCTTAGATTATGGACAGAGAATGTAACTGTTTCTGTAGAAAGGAATCCTTATACGTATGTTCCTCAGCCAAAAGAATTGATTGTTTCACTTGGTTGGTTCACTCATATTTTTTCAGCACTAAAACAGATTGCTGATAAATTAGAAATTGAGCTTGAAGGGGAGGAATTAATGAAGCAACAGCTAACTCATTATCTATCACTAACAGTTGATGATTCAGATTTTGAAGTACAAGCTAGTAAATTGAAAAGACTGACAGCTATTATGCTTGAATCATATATTGAATCTGAAAATGTTGGAGATTTCGATGAGTTTTTAGCTGATTTAGAAAGTTATGTTGCTAAAAAAAATGAATTGAAGTAGAAAATGATATTCATTGTTTATTGACATTGAATATCAAGCTCATTTTTTTCAGATTATTTATAATATCATATAATTTTTTAATAATATATCAACTATCTATTTGATAATCAAAACTATCTCTTTTCATGAAAAGTTATTTATATATTGTTCAATTTAACAACAATTGTATTTCCAATCTCGTTTGGTGGTTATTTTGACTATTGAAGATAAAGATATCCCTGTAGTAATTTTATGTGGTGGATTAGGAACTAGACTTGGCTCTGAAACTGAAACCAAACCTAAGCCTATGGTTGAAATTGGTGGATTACCAATTCTTTGGCATGTAATGAAAATATATTCATTTTGGGGATATAATAATTTCATATTAACATTGGGTTATAAGTCTGAAGTAATAAAACATTATTTCATGTTTCATAAGGAGTATAACAACAATCTTGAAATTAATTTGAAAACTGGTAAACGTAAATACTTGAACAAATCCGAAGTTATTGATTGGAACATTAAATTGATTGATACTGGACTTGACACTCTTAAAGGGGGAAGGATAAAAAGAATAGAAAAATATGTTGAGACTGATCGGTTTATGTTAACCTATGGAGATGGTGTTGCTAATATAAATATAAACAAACTTGTTAAATTCCATAAATCACATGGTAAAATATGTACTTTGACTGGAGTAAATCCCCCATCAAGATTTGGTGAAATCATTCATAAGGAATCAAATGTACTTTCATTTAGTGAAAAACCTCAAGCTTCTATTGGATTAATAAATGGTGGATTTATGGTCCATGAGAAAGAGATTTTTGATTACCTTTCACCTGACGTGAATGCTGATTTTGAAATAGGTCCTTTAGAGAAGCTCGCAGGAGAGGGTTTGGTTCAGATGTACAAGCTTCCTGGTATGTGGGCTTGTATGGACAATATAAGAGATGTAAACTACCTAAATAAAATTTGGAGAGAAGGCAAAGCTTTCTGGAAACTTTGGGATTAAAAAAAAACTAAGGTGAAGATTGAATATGGTAAATAAAAACTACTGGCAAGATAGAAACGTACTGATAACTGGATGTACAGGTTTTCTTGGAGGTCACTTAACTAAGCTTTTGTTGAATCAAAGCGCAAATATAGTTGGATTAGTTAGAGATAGGGTGCCTAGAGCTGATCTTTTTCGAGAGGGCTTATTCAATAAAATAAGCATAGTAAATGGTTGTATTGAGGATTATCAATTACTAGAACGGACTGTAAATGAATACGAAATCAATACTATATTTCATCTTGGTGCTCAAACAATAGTTGGAATAGCAAAAAGAAATCCACTTTCAACTTTCAAAAGTAATATTGAAGGCACTTGGAATGTCTTAGAAGCATCTAGAAGAAACCCCACTGTTAAAGCCATAGTAATTGCATCAAGTGATAAGGCATATGGTACTGCTGAAAAAATTCCATATGATGAATCGAATTGCTTAGATGGTGAATTTCCATATGATGTTTCAAAGAGCTGTGCAGATCTAATTGCAAAGTCTTATTTTAAAACCTATAATCTTCCAGTTTGTGTAAC
>JAGMDP010000254.1 GCA_023128635.1 Candidatus Heimdallarchaeota archaeon
CACCGTTAATAGAAATCTTTGGCATGACTGACCAATATCCCCTTGTTACTAAAGATTGTTTCGTTTTTTTTACTCTGCAAATTCTTTTAATCAAGATCTTGATCCTATCAGAGATACATCGAGACACGAGTATTGCAAATCAGAAAGCAACAACATAACTAGTGGTTAAGACAGTAATAACTGTTAGAAGGTAGAAATGGCGCCCCGAGCGGGATTCGAACCCGCGTCCATCGGGTGACAGCCGAAGATGATAGGCCGTACTACACTATCAGGGCGAAGAAGATTTGCAGTTTGATTCGAATGTTTCTGCTTTATAATATTTTCGTTCTTTTCCATGAAAAGTAATTTTCTTGAAATATCTCTACTATTCACTATTTTTTATATCCTCAATTAACTCGTCAACTTTCATTATTCTAAAACCTGCTAATTCTTCAAAGGTTTAGTTAGTACTACTTCAACTAGCTCATTTGTTTCCTCAAATATTGGATCAATAATTTCAATTTCTACAGGATTTCTCTTTTCATGAACTTCTGTTACATTTCCTAGTTTTTTTGATTCTATATTTTCATTCGAATTCTTTTCTTTCTTAGCATTTCTTTTTCCAATCTTTCTTTTATAGAAAAGGTAACCAAAGATAGCCCCCGCAACTACAGCAACAACAAGTACCACAATAAGAATTATTTTCCCAATTCGAAATAACTCTTCGAAACTATCAAATCCAATTATCAGAGGTAGAAGAGCAAGAACTGCAAATGATATTAGTACAATAAATCCGACATCAGAATTATCCGAATTGTTACTAGTCATTAAAACTCAGGAATGAGTATGTATTAAATAATAAAAGCTCCACACTCTTGAGAGATTAAAAAGTATATAATGAAATACTTTGATTTGTAAAATTAGCTAAGAATAAAGCTTAATAGTTCGATGAACAAGTCTAAATGTAGCGTAAAACACCGATAATAATTATATTAAGATGAATTGTGAAATATTGTAAGAATTTGAGGGTAATGCATGGCGAAAAAACAATCCTCTCTAGATGCTTTCTTTGCTGAAGAGAAAGAGAGTAAAGAAAAACCTAAAGCTAAAAAGGAAAAAACTGATGCCAAACCTGTTACAGAAACATCACAAATTGCTGAAAATGAGAAAGATGTCATTGATGAATTCGAGAAAACACAAGATGAAGACGAGGATGTAATTTTTGAAGGAGCACCAGTAGAACATTGCCCAATAAATACCCCCCCACTATGTCTCTTACAATCTGTATACGATGGGAAAAGTGGAAAAGCTTTTCTCTACTTACTTGATGAGCATTCAAACAAATTATATGGTTGGTATGATAACACGAACCATCAGCCCTATTGTCTTTCAGACTTGTCGGAAACTGAGTTAAAACAAATTTCTCCTATTAAGAATTTCTCAAAAATAACGGGTTATGAACCCCTCAAACTTAGAAATCTATTGATTGATAAAGATGTCAAAATGACAAAAATTAGTGTAACAGATCCCCTTGCTATTGCTGGCGGTTTTGACAGTCTTAGAGATAAACTCCCTGCGGCGTGGGAAGCAAATATTAGATATCATCAAAATTATCTTTATGATCGGTTATTGGTTCCGGGAATGTATTATCAAATTAAAGAGGGAAATTTAGAACCGGCTTTTCCAAAAATCGAAAAAGTGGTTGAAAAACAAGTTCTTGAACTTTTCAAAGACTCTCCAAAAGAAGTTACAGAATTAATTCCCCAATATCTTCCATTATTATTAACAAGAATTCCTCACGTAAAACGGGCAGCAATTGATATTGAAGTTTATACGCCAGATATGACTCATTTAGTAGATCCAAAGAAAGCAAATGAGAAAATTATCTCTGTAGCTTTTGCCGGAAATGATGGTTTGAAAAAAGTTTTCACTTTGAAAAGAGATGATGTTCCACTGGGAACTCGTTCAAAGAATTTATCAGAGGATGTTGAAATTCAATTCTTTGATGATGAAGTAGAACTAATTCGTGAAACTTTCAAACTAATGCAAACCTATCCGGTTATCATTACCTTCAATGGTGATAATTATGATCTCCCCTATCTCTTTAACAGAGCTGAATTGTTAAAGATAAATCGAAAAGAAAACCCAATTTTAGTAGTGCGAGACAGCTGTAAAATAAGAAATTCAATTCATTTTGATGCTTATCGCTTCTTCAATCAGGCTGCAATAAAGGTTTATGCTTTTGGTTCTAAATACAGTGAAAGCTCTTTGGATGCAATAAGTAGTGCTTTACTCGAGAGTAATAAAATTAAATTGGATAAAGACATCGGCTTTTTAGATTGTTATACACTTGCTGAATATAATTTCATTGATAGTAAATTAACACTTGAATTAACAACATTTAATGATTCAGTAACAATGCGTCTTATTATACTATTAATGCGTTTAACTGGAATGACTTTTGAAGATATTACTAGGCAATCAGTATCAAGTTGGATTAGGAATTGGCTGTTTGCTGAGCATAGAAGAAGAGG